>JBCCMT010000074.1:0-8357 GCA_039026195.1 Pseudomonadota bacterium
AGAATATAGAGGAGAACCCCCTTCAGGAGGATCAGGCCCACCGCCCCGCAAAGCACAATCCACCAAGAGGAGAACACCACACCGAGGTCAAGCTGCATTCCTACGCCAATGAAAAAGAGGCCTAAAAGCAGCTCCCGGAAGGGTTCGATGTCAGACTCAATTTGATGCCGGAAAGAACTTTCGGCGAGCAAGACCCCCGCCAAGAATGCCCCCAGCGCCATGGACAGCCCCACCTGCGCTACGCCGAGGGAGACGCCCGCTACCACGAAAAGGGCCGCCGCCGTAAACGCCTCCCGCGAGCCGGAAATGGCCACCACCCGGAAGAAAGCGTTCAGCACATATCGCCCCAGGATGATAATCCCCACAATGACCAAGGCGGCTTTCCCCACCGCTTGCCACTGAAAGGCCATGGTATCGCCATTCCCACTCGACAGCGCCGCCACAAAGGGTAAGGACGCGAGCAGCGGGATGACCGCCAGATCTTGAAACAACAGCACCGAAAAGGCTTTCGTGCCGTAAGGGGAGTTCAGCTCACGGCGTTCTTGCATCAAGCTTAAGGCAAAGGCGGTGGAGGAACAGGCGAGCCCGAACCCTGCGATCATCGCCGGGCCGATGGTGAAAATACCCGTAAAATAAAAACCATAGCCTAAAATCAGTCCTGTAATGAGCATTTGGAGGAGGCCAAGACCGAAAATTGTATGCTTTAAGGTCCAAAGGCGGCTAACACTCAGCTCCAAGCCGATCACGAATAAAAAGAGCACCACCCCCAACTCGGCAATGTGGAAAACCCCCTCCTCCACATTAAGAAGTTGAAAGCCAGAGGGCCCCAAGAGAATACCCGCCGCAAGAAAGCCTAGGATCGTGCCCAGCTTTAACCGCTTAAAAAGCGGGACCGCCACCGCGGTCGCCCCCAGATAAATGGCGGCTTGCGTCAGAAATTCATTATCAACGGGCCCTGCCATGTCATCCTTTTCCTCTTATCCTTATGTCTGACTTAAGAACATAGCATGTTTTTCGCCGATAAATGGAACCGATAACATGCTTATTTCAACTCCATCCCCAACGCTTGCATAAGCTGGACAAAGCCTGTGAAGGAAGTGGCGATCATCTCACTATCGTCAATTTCCACCGGCCGTTCTGACGCCGCCCCCATCACCAAGGCAGACATGGCAATCCGGTGGTCGTCATGGGTTTTGACGTGACCGCCCCCAGATACAATCTCCATCCCGTCCACTTCCAGCCAATCCTCCCCTGTCCGGCAGGTCACGCCATTGGCGGTGAGCAAAGCTGCCGTGGCGTCAAGACGATCTGATTCTTTTACCCGCAGCTCTCCTAATCCTTCCATCCGTGTGGTGCCCTTGGCGAAGGCTGCGACCACCGCCAAAATGGGATATTCATCAATCATGGACGGGGCCCGCGCCGCCGGAACGGTCACACCCTTCAAAGCCCCTTGCTTCACATGGAGGTCTGCCACCGGCTCCCCCCCTTGAACTTGCGTATTTTGAAGCTCAATCTGCGCGCCCATCTCTTTTAGGGTTTCATAAAGACCGATGCGGAAAGGGTTGGTCAAAACTCCTGTCACCTTGACCTCAGAGCCTGGCACAATCAAGGCGGCCGCCACGGGAAAGGCCGCGGAGGAAGGATCGGCGGGGACGCTTAAGGAGGTTGCCGTCAAAGTGACAGGTCCTTTTAAGGATAACCGACGGCAATTTCCGCTTTCATCAATGTCTAAGGGCACACCAAAGGCAGGCAACATCCGCTCTGTATGATCGCGGGAGGGGATAGGCTCATCAATCGCCGTGGTGCCCTCTGCCCCAAGGGCGGCCAGCATGATGGCGGATTTGATCTGGGCGGAAGGTTTGGGCAGGGTATAGTGAATGGCCTTAAGGTCAGCGTCTTTCATGGTCACGGGCAACCGCCCCCCTTCGGCGATGGCCACCGCGCCCATCTCTGCAAGGGGATCAAGAATACGGCCCATGGGACGGCTTCGCAAAGACCGGTCCCCATCAAAATGTGCTGCAACCCCTTGGCCCGCGACAGCGCCCATGAGCAGCCGAACACCGGTGCCAGAATTCCCCGCATAAAGCCCTTGGGAGGGGGATTGCCAAGGCGCCCCTGTAATATGCCACACCTCCCCCTCTTTTTCGATGGAGGCCCCGAGGGCCCTTAACGCCGCGGCGGTACGTAAGACGTCATCTGCCTCTAGCATGCCTTGAACTGTGGTCACCCCCTTTGCCAAGGCCCCAAAAATCAAGGCCCGGTGGGAAATTGACTTATCCCCCGGCACGGTGATGGTGCCATGAAGAGCGCCCTTTTTCGATGCAATCATAGGGGTGGGCATGGGGATCTGCTTTCTTTTCAGCCTTAAATTGAAAACGCGTTTTGACAGTGCCTCTCTGCTCTGGCAACACCATCTCTTCATGGCCGATTCGACGGCCCCCATGACCCCGTTAAAGAAAAAATAGAGAGTCCCCTTTGGCACACGAAGAGCTTGGTATAAAACGCGATTGTCCTAACTGTGGCGCCCGTTTTTACGATTTGAAAAAAGACCCCGCAACCTGCCCGAAATGTGGGCATGAATTCACCCCAGAACTTCTCCTCAAACCCCGCAAAGCGCGCACCGAAGAGACAAGCGCAAAACCCGCTGAAGAGACAGATGCGGACGAGGATGAAGATGATGATCTGGAAACACCAGATCTGGCCGCCAGCCTTGATGATGCAGATAAAGACAATAAGCCTGCAAAATCAAAACGCAAAACCAGTCTTGATGATGACGATGCGGATGATGATAGCGACGATAATGATGATGACGATGATGAAGTCATGGCCGATATCGACGACATAGACGTTGCTGACATAGATGATGACGATGATGATACGTTGCTAAATGACGATGATGATGAGCATGACGCCCTTGGCGGCATGGTCCCAGGCTCGAATAATGAAGAAGAAGAGCGGTAAGTTGAGCTTAGCGCCCTCTTCTTCCCGACATTATCATTTCACACATAGTGTTAAAGAAGGGGTTTCATTCTTTAACATCCCCTTCCTATTACGGTGACCATCTATCCATACCAGTTCGAGGCGCCGATTGAAAAATTCGGCGTCGGGAAGACACGGAAAATTTGGTATACGGTCTTATTTCTCCCTGAGCATTTTCATGAGGAGCTGCCCTTTGATCAGTATCCCCGTTTACGGGTAGAGGGGGAAATTGCCGACATTCCCATCAATAATGCGTTTATGCCCACCGGCGATAAACGTTACTATGTCATCATAGCGCCCCATATTTTAAAGGATGCTGAGCTTGAGCTTGGGGACATTGTGGAAATGCGGTTTTGCATTGCTGACCAAAACCATGTGGATGTGCCCCCTGCCCTGACAAAGACGCTTAAAGCACGAAAGGACCTTATTAAGAAATGGGAAGCTCTCACTCCTGGGAAACAGCGGATGCTGGCGCAACATGTGATGTCCGCTAAGACGGCGCCGACACAGCAAAAAAGGCTAATCGAAGCGCTTGAAGCTTTAGACCATTTTAAAGCGGACCTTCGCGCTTGGCGGCAGCATCAGAAAAAGAATAAATAATCTGTCCGCCCATACCCGCCTGTGCGGGGATGGGCGGACTGGGGTGTCGAAGCAAGAGCCTACTCCCGCTCATTGCCCACTCGGGCGGCAAGCGCTGCACCCATAAATTCATCTAAGTCGCCGTCAAGCACACGGTCCGGAGACGGACTTTCCACATTGGTCCGCAAGTCTTTCACCATTTGATAAGGCTGTAAGACATAAGAGCGGATTTGATGGCCCCAGCCAATATCTGTTTTAGCCGCCTCGGTCGCATTCGCCTCTTCTTCCCGGCGTTGCAGCTCCAGCTCATAAAGCCGTGCCCGGAGCATGTTCCAAGCTGTGGCCCGATTTTTATGTTGGGAGCGTTCATTTTGACATTGCACCACAATGCCCGTCGGCTCATGGGTGATGCGCACCGCACTGTCGGTGGTGTTCACATGCTGCCCCCCGGCGCCAGAGGCGCGGAAAGTATCCACCCGGCAATCACTTTCATTAATTTCAATTTCAATCTGGTCATCAATGACGGGATAGACCCATGCGGAGGAAAAAGATGTGTGCCGTTTGGCATTGCTGTCAAAGGGGCTAATCCGCACCAAACGATGAACGCCCGCTTCGGTTTTTAGCCACCCATAGGCGTTAAGCCCTTTCACCAAAATGGTGGCGGACTTAATCCCCGCCTCGTCCCCGGACTGTTCTTCGATAACGTCAACTTTATAGCCCTTGCTTTGCGCCCAGCGTATATACATCCGCAGCAGCATATTGGCCCAGTCGTTACTTTCCGTCCCCCCAGCGCCAGCATTTATCTGGACATAGGCGTCATTGCCGTCCGCTTCGCCGGATAACAACGCCTCAAGCTCCGCTCTCCCAGCGCGGTCTTTTAATTTTGCAAGGGAGGCTTGGATTTCATCTGTAGACGCATCATCCCCCTCTTCCTCCGCCATTTCAGCTAAGGTGAGAAAATCCTCAAGCTCGGTTTCAATTTCTTGTAAAGCGTTGATTTGGTTTTCCAGATGGGTGCGCTCTTGCATCAGCTTTTGCGCTGCCTCCGGGTCATCCCAAAGGGTAGGCTCTTCAGCCTTTTCATTCAGCTCAGCTAACCGAGCGTTGGCGACATCCCAGTCAAAGACGCCTCCTTAGCAAGGCAAGCGATTGCCGCACTTGCTCTGCGTCATGGGTGATTTCTGCGCGCATGGGGGTCTCCATTTATTGAAGAAGTGAGATAGGCGCCTTTTCAGGGTCAATCAAGGGCTTCTGAAGCCCCCCTATCCTTTGGGAGCGCCGCAGCAATAGCGTCTCGCAGACGGGGAATGACCTCCGCCTCAAACCATGGGTTCTTTTTGAGCCAAGCCGTATTACGCCAACTCGGGTGGGGCATGGGCAACAACAAAACCCCTGTCTCCTCTGCTTCTTCAAATCGCGCGGGCCAGTCGGCCACCGTTGCGGTCAATGTCTTTTTCATCCGCGCGCCCAAATGCCATCGCTGGGCATATTGGCCCACTAGCAAAATGATTTTTAGATTTGGCAACCCGGCGAGCATTTGGGGGCGCCATTTCTCCGCACACACCTTTGGAGGCGGCAGGTCCCCACCCTTCCCGGTGCGGCTTTTCCCATCATAGCCGGGGAAACAAAAGGCCATGGGGAGGATGGCCAGCACGCCCTTATCGTAAAACTCATCCTCAGACAGATGTAACCACGCTCGCAATCTGACGCCTGAGGGGTCGTAGAAAGGTTTCCCCTTTACATGGGCGAGGTTGCCGGGGGCTTGGCTAAAAAGGCCGATCACGGGCCTCTGATGTGGTTTGTCCGGAAGCTGAAAAATAGGTCGAGCTTGGGGGATAAGCCCCTCATGCTCACAATGCTGACAAGCCAGCAATTCCCGCTGAAGCTGCGGATAGGGTTTAGGCGCTGCCAATGGCCCCTTCCAAATCTATATCAAGAATAGCCATATTCACCTGATAACATACCTCGCCCTCATCTTCATCGCGATAGACAACGGCGACAAACTCATCCCCAAAATGGATTTCAGCTGAATCCGTTTTATTCGCCTGAGGCTGAATATTAAGATCAGGTCGATTGAACCGGCTTTGTAAATAAGCTTGAAGTTTTGCAATTTCTAAAGGGGTCATAATCGTCTCCGTTAGGTGGGCGTATCGCTTGATGAAATAAAGGCAATAAGATAGATATAAGCCTTTTAATAGAATAAAATAAGGAAGCCTTATGCCGCGCATTGATCGCCTTGCCAAGCTTATGATTCTCCCTCTTTTCTGGGTCCTCACCGCCTGTGGGGGCACACCGCCCGCCGCCATTGAGGTGGAAGCGAATTTTGTGCGCGCGCCAAGTGTGGGGGCCCCGGCAACAGCGGGGTATTTGACCCTCACCGCGGCGGAGGCGGATGCCCTGATTTCCGCAACGACAGATATGGCAGAGACGATGGAACTTCATACCATGACCATGAATAATGGTGTGATGTCCATGCGGCCGGTCTCTGAAATTGAACTGCCCGCAGGGACCCCTGTGGAATTAAAACCTGGGGGTCTTCACCTGATGCTGATGAATCCAAAGGACGAGTTGGCCAGTCTTGATGAGGTGGACATCACCCTTAACTTTGAAAATGCAGCGCCCGTGGTGGTGACTTTGCCGGTTCGGCAACCCTAGCTGAACGTCGCCTCAGCTCTTGCGCCCTTTCTTTTAGCTATATGAGAGCCTTTTCATGTCTTATCCTTATGTGAAGAGCAGCGCTTGTCTGATTTGTGCATTGCTTTTGGCGGCATGTGGTCCTGAAGCCGGTCCAGAGCCGACAGCGTTGCCGCCCTCTTCTCTGCCATGGGCTATTGCGACGGCAAATCCCCTGGCCACCCAAGCGGGCGCAGATATTTTGGCCGATGGGGGCAGCGTGGTGGATGCCGCCATTACGGTCCAATCCGTCCTCGGATTGGTGGAACCCCAATCCTCCGGCTTTGGCGGCGGGGCTTTTATGCTCTATTATAATGCGTCTACCAAAGAGCTAATCGCCTATGATGGGCGAGAAATCGCGCCGGCCTCCGCAACGCCAGATATGTTTCTCAATGAAGATGGCAGCAAGATGGGGTTTTACGATGCGGTCACCTCTGGCCGCTCCGTCGGGGTGCCGGGGGTTGTGGCCATGCTGGAAGAAGCGCACGAAGCCCATGGCGTTAAAGCGTGGGAAGACCTTTTCGAAACCGCCGAAGACCTGGCGACAGCGGGCTTTCCTCTCTCCCCTCGCCTTCACAAGCTTTTGGGCCGTTTTACGAAGTTCACGGAGAATGAAGCGGCGCGTCAGTTATATTATGACGATAGTGGGAAACCGTTTGAGGTGGGCACCAAAGTCCAAAATCCTGACTATGCGCAAACCTTAAGGCGAATGGCCGAAGGGGGGGCAGACGCTTTCTACGGCGGCACTATAGCTGACCAAATCATAGAGGCCGTGAATGCCAAAGCGGGTGACGGCACCATGACCAAAGAGGATTTAGAAGACTATGAACCGGTTCTGCGGCAAGCGGTGTGTGCCCCTGTTTTTGAGGTTCGCATCTGTTCCATGGGCCCCCCGAGTTCAGGCGGGGTGACCCTTTTACAAATTCTCACCATGACCAGCACACATCTTGAAGGAAAGGCCCCCTCGTCTTCTGGGTGGCATGGATATATTGAGGCCAGTCGTTTGGCCTATGCAGACCGTGATCTTTATCTTGGCGACCCTGACAATATGGGGGGCGGGAATGTGCAGGCCGAAGATATTATAGGCGGTCTTCTGTCCCCTGAATATCTGCAAGCGCGGGCCGGTTTGATTGGCGCCACCGCAGCAGAGGATGTCACAGCGGGAGAGCCCCTCGCCACCCCTCTTAAAGAAGGGCGCGCTAGAGACACCTCCCCCGACCTGCCTGGGACAAGCCATTTTTCTATTCGCGATGACCAGGGCAATATTGTCTCCATGACCACCACCGTGGAATTTGTCTTCGGCAGCCATTTGATGGCAGGTGGGATGGTCCTGAACAATCAACTTACGGATTTTTCCTTTTTGCCAGAACAAGACGGACGGCCCGCGGTCAATGCCGCCGCCCCGGGCAAACGGCCCCGCAGCTCCATGTCGCCGGTGATTGTGTTTGATCAGGAAGGCACCCCAATTTTGGCCATCGGCTCCCCCGGTGGGCCTGCCATTATCGGCTATGTGGCAAAAACGCTTCTGGCGCATTTGGCCTGGGGGATGCCCTTGCAAGAGGCGATCACCCTCCCCAATTTGGTGACAGCCCACGGCAAAGTGATGATTGAAGAGGGGGCGGACCCTCATTTAATTTCTGACCTCGAAGATTTCGGTCATAATCTTACGCAACGGGATTTGACCAGCGGCCTTTACGGCTTTGCTCTTTCAGAAACAGGCATTGAAAGCGGCGTGGACCCTCGGCGAGAAGGAAGCTTTTTAAAGGGGCCTTAATTAAGTTGCGGTGACCTCTATAGCATCGGACGTTCATTTATACTTACGCCCTCGCTATAGTCTTTTGCTTTCGCATCGCTTTTTGCCGAAAACCGCGTACACTTTTCGGCGCGATGCTCTATTTAATTGAGGGATACTGTTCTAAACTTGCCAATTGGATGGGATCGTTCTGGCCATCTTCTCCCCCCTCGTCTTTCGGTGACGCAGCTGCGGCGAGGCGATCAATATCCTCGATCCGCACCATCATTTCCTCTGGCCGCACAAGCCCTAAGACCGAGCGCACCCGCTCTTCCAATAAATCTTTATCCAGCGACGTGGTGAGTAAGCGATCCGCTTTTTGGGAAAGCTGATC
>JBCCMT010000075.1:0-8293 GCA_039026195.1 Pseudomonadota bacterium
CGCTTCCTCGACAGTAGCCTACATCTGTGTCGCCGACCCTACAACTCAAGCGTACGTGACACACAAGCTCTTCCACCTCCTTCGCGATGAGCTAGCTCAAGTCCAAGTTGCTTTAATGCATGTCGCTGTCTGGTGTATCGGCGAGTTCGGCGATCTTCTGTTAAATTCAGCCTCGACTTCTGAAGTCGACGATGAACAACTGGCCAACTTGGCCGCGTTGCCCTCTTTACGCCCAAGGTCCGACTACGAACCCATTCCCGTGGCTGAAATCCTTGGGTTGTTAGAAGCCGTGTTGAAGTCCCACTTGGCTACGACTGTCACCAAGGCTTACGTTCTCACCGCGTTAGTCAAATGCGCTTCGCGGCTTCCCGACGGCAAACGCGAATCTTTGGAATTAGTTGCAGCCTACAAGACCTCGATGTCTCTCGAACTCCAACAACGTTCCTGCGAGTACGAATCTTTGCTCGACGACACCTGGGGCTCCGTGCGCTCCGAAGCTCTCGCGAGAATGCCCGCTCTCGACGCCGCAGCCATCGCCGCGCGACGCCAAGGTGGTGGTGTAGACGAAGAAGAATCCTTAGAAGAGCCCCAAGGCGTCTCTTTAGCATCCGGCTCCTCCTTCGAAGCCATGCCCTTGGGGGCCATTTTAACCGGTAAGGCCACCCCCACGGAGGCCGCATCGGTGGGGGCCGTGGGCGGGTTGCTAATTGCTGGCAGCCGCCAGATTTTAGCCAAGGGGCCAGCCCTATGGCTGGCACGAGCAGGTTTGATTTCTATTGTCTTTCTGCTGATTTTAAGTGAAAGCTTTGATATGCGATTGGGCCGGCAAAGCGTTGCCCCCTTAGACCAGATGGCGACCCTAACGGCATTTTTCTTATGCGGTGTTCTTGCCGCTGGGGTCTTAGCGGCCCTATGGTCGCTTCTCGCTGACAAACTTTTTATGCCTATTCTTCAAAAAAGTGCTGAAGTGACCACCATGGTTTTCACCATCCTCATTGGCGCGGCCTTGTTCAGCCTGGTCTTCAAAGGATTAGGGGGCGAAGAAACCATTGCGACTGCGTTGAGCAATACGCCGGGCGGGGTCACAGGCGCGATCGTCATTGTGATGGCGGTCATGTTTGTCTTGGGATTTTTCCTCGATTTTATTGAGATTGTGCTTGTTGCCGTGCCGCTTGTGGCCCCGGCGCTTCTCACCTTAGGGGTCGATCCTATCTGGTTAGGGGTGATGATGGCGGTGAACTTACAAACGAGTTTTCTGACCCCCCCGTTCGGGTTTGCCCTCTTCTATCTTCGCGGGGTCGCCCCCGCCCATGTGCGCACGACACAGATTTATAAAGGCGCGCTTCCTTTTGTGGGCATCCAAATTGGAATGCTCTGTGTCTTAGCGTTTTTCCCTGAGATCGCCACCTGGCTTCCTAGCCAAATTTATCAGTAATGGGCAATATATTACCGCCAGAAATGTCCATATGGGGGCGCCCGGAAACAATTGATTTTCAAAGTGTCAAATTAGCCATTGCTTTTAAAAAGCTTGCCATTCCCTTTTTGGGTGAGCGCCCAGAGCATAAATCTATCCAGGCAAATATAGCCACAGTGCTGAGCTTAAGAGGCGAGCGAGACATTGCCGGCGCCCTTCCCATCATCGAATATTTAGAGGATCGATTTCCCGCCCCGGCACTTTTCCCCATAGGGGCGCAGACCCGCGCCACCTGTCGTGAGGTGATTGATACTCTCCAATCAGCATCCTTCTGCATACGCTCTCCCATCCGTGAATATTTGACCAATAGATTTGACCTTCCCCCAACTGAGATTGAAAACTGGCACCATCATTGGCTGACGATCGCCTTTCAGCAAGTTGAACCCAAAATTGTCAAAATGGTATCAGCACTCCCCCATAACGATGCGAGAACGCCCCAAATTATTTTATGCTTTCTATTGCCATTATTACAACAGGCTCGGGCCACTGGTTTTAATTTATCGCTCTATCATCGTCTTTTACAAATTGAAGACAAAGCAATTTCCGCCACATAAAGAACCACGACGCTGGCAATACAAGCTTGGGAAGACTGATCTTTACACAGCCCTAAACGATATAGGGGTTTGAGTTGTAAAGAAGAGCCAGACCTGTTAGTCTTGATATGAAGATAACTTTAGGATGATCCCATGCTTGCATACCATCACAAAATCAAGCTCTTTGTTTTTGCTTTAAGCACTCAATTGGCGTTCATTGCGCCTGCAAGGGCAGATCATGAAACCACGAGCTTGCAAGATAAAATTGCTCATATGGAGGAAGGGTTACGGCCCGCTTATCGTATGAAGGGGGAGCCTGGTCAGCGTTGGACGCTTGAAGAGCGAATGGACCATTATAATGTACCTGGCGTTTCCATTGCTCTCATCCAAGATGGAAACGTGGTTTGGGCGAAGGGATACGGCACATCTGAGGTAGGCTCTGACAATCCCATTGATCCTGACACTGTTTTTTCAGTGGGGTCTTTGAGTAAAACGGCCGGGGCCATGGTCGCGTTGAAAATGGTGGCGGATAAGGAATTAGACCTTGACCACGATGTCAATGAGTATCTTACCACATGGCAACTTCCTGAAAGTGACTTTTCGAAGACTTCTCCTGCGACCTTACGCGGATTGTTTGCCCATACTGCCGGACTTTCTGTATCTGGGTTTGCGGACTATCTACCCGGCGAAGATCTTCCCACCACCATAGAAACCTTAAACGGAATGGGTCCTGCCAAAAATGATCCCGTTGAATTTATCTATACCCCAGGAACACACTCAAGCTATTCAGGCGGCGGCACAACGGTTGCTGAATTGGTGATGGAAGACGTTAGCGCCCTTTCTTTTCCAGAAGTCTCTGACCAGAAGGTTTTCACGCCCCTGCGGATGACCCGCACCACTTTTGAAAATCCGCTTCCAGCATCCCATGGCAATATAGCTCATGCCCATGACGAAAATGGAGAAAGAACCGCCCTGCCCAGAGGATGGCACGCCTTCCCAGAACGAGCTGCCTCTGGCCTTTGGACAACGCCCACTGACTATGCGACCATGCTTATCGCATTGGTAGATAGCTATCACGGGGAGGAGGATGCTTTTCTTCCGCAAGCTTTAGCCATCGATACGCTAACTGAACAAGGACCAAGTGACCATGGGATTGCCCCGGTGATGAAAGGGTCTGGAATAGAGCGCCGGTTGGCCCATGGGGGATCGAATGAAGCTTATAAGGCACTTTATGAAGTTTTTTTAGAAACCCAAAGTGGCATTGTGGTTTTCACAAACGGGGCAAATGGGTGGCCTTTAAATGATGAGATTGCAAGGGCAACCTATGATGCTTTTGGATGGCCTGGGCGGGAAGAGATTATTTCCATTCCCACCTCTTTATCCTCAAAGCAACTTGGCAAATTCGCAGGTATATATGAACTAACCACAGAGAATTTGACCACCACAAAGCGGCTTTATCGTCATGGTACATCTGAAATTGAAATCTTGCTTAGAAAAGGTAAGCTTCATATCAACCACGAAGGTCATAGAGGTGACCTTCTCCTGCCTTTATCTTCCCACAGATACATCACAGAAGACGGATTTTATGAAATAGAATTCGTAAAAAGCTTAACCGGTGGCCCCATGACTGCCGTTATAAGAGGTGGAGATAATATGGCAGAAGTTGTTCGCACTCAAAATTAAGCGATTGCATATTACGCGACCAATAATAAAAAAGGCTGGCTCTTGATAAAAACAGAGCTAGCCTTTTGCATACTGAAATTTCGTCACAAAGACGAACTTAATTTCTTAGTCTTACAACAACATTGATGCCGGCTCTTCAATAAAGCGTTTGAAGGCAGCAATAAACTCAGCGCCCACGGCGCCATCCACAACACGGTGGTCGCAAGTTAAGGTCACGGTCATCATCATGCGCGGCACCACTTGACCGTCTCTGACCACAGCCCGCTCCTCCCCAGCGCCCACGGACATGATCGCCCCATGGGGTTGGTTCACAATGGAAGAAAAGCTCTTTATCCCAAACATCCCTAAATTTGATACGGAAAATGTACCGCCCTGATATTCTTCAGGCTTCAACTTTTTCTCCCGCGCACGGCCAGCAAGGTCACGCACTTCTTCTGAAATTTGCTTTAGGCCCTTTTCTTCAGCCTTCCACACGATCGGGGTAATCAACCCGCCATCGATCGCCACAGCAACACCAATATCAGCGTGCTTATGCTGCAGGATTGCTTCATCTGTATAGGTGGCATTCGCGGCGGGCACTTGAATTAAGGCTTGGGCAGATGCTTTTAAGATAAAGTCATTAACGGACACCTTGTAAAACCCAGGCTCACCTTTTGCTGGAGACCCCGCATTCAAGGCAGCCCGCGCTGCGAGCAAAGCTGTCAACTCACAATCCACCGTAAGGGGGAAGTGGGGCACTTCACTATTAAAGCTTTGGTGCAGACGTTTGGCGATCACCTTCCGCATACCGTCATTTTTCACAGCGGTGTAGCTATCGGCCGGGTAAAGCCGCTCATCCACCCCAGCAACAGGCATTGCAGCGGGGGCGTGTGATGGGGCTGAAGACCCGGCTTTCCCAACTCCCTCTTTCAAGGCTTTTTCAATATCGCGCTTCACGATACGCCCGTGGGGGCCTGTCCCCTTTAAAAGGTTTAAGTCTAAACCGTCATTCTTTGCCATCCGCTTGGCCAGGGGCGAGGCTTTAATCCGGTCTGATGATCTCGAACTCGTTTGCGGGGCAGGAGATGATGAGGATGCTTGCACGGACGATTTATCAGCGCCATTGGTAACAGGGGCTGATGGCTGTGCAGGGGCTTCACTTTGTGTTTTATTTGCATTTGACGCGGCAGGTGCCCCCCCGCCACTCGCCAAATCGCTTTCATCAATATCGCTCGCGCTTTCGCCGTCTTCTAAGAGCACAGCGATGGTCGCGTTCACTTTGACCCCTTCGGTCCCTTCAGAAACCAAAATTTTTCCCAACGTGCCCTCGTCAACGGCCTCCACTTCCATGGTTGCTTTATCGGTTTCAATCTCGGCGATCACGTCCCCTGAGGAAACAGTGTCCCCCTCTTTCATCAACCATTTGGCAAGGGTTCCCTCTTCCATGGTGGGCGACAAAGCGGGCATTAATATAGGGGTGGGCATCTTTTTATTCTCCTATAGCGGGGGGTGCAGATACATTAAAACGATTGGGGCCATCTGTCCCCGGAATGAAATGCAACCACCCAAATTGAATGATGAGAAAAATCATCGACAAAGAGACCCCCCCCATCGAAATGGCATTAATAACTTTCATGGGCTTTTGGTCAGCATGTTGGTGATTGAGCGCACTGACAGCATCCACATAGGCTTGCGGCATGGCGAAGATCTCCGGCACGGTCATGCCAACAAAACGACCATTGGCGGCAAACCCCATCCATAAAAAATAAAGGCTCGCAAGCGCAATGCCCCAAAAAAGGGCAACCCATTTTCCTGTGCGGTTCATATCATGGAAGCGCTTTACGGGAATGGCCACCCAGGCCAGCCACAACACAAGCGCCCCGAAGATAAACACCAAAAAGGCAGGAAGCATTTTTAACATCTCTCCAAAGACCATCAACCCCAAAACAGCGAGGCTCGCCAGCCACATGGCCTTGCGGTTTGACCGTCCTTCTAGGAAAAATATGTGCTTTACACTGTTCATCAACTCGCAAACCCACGTCCCGTTGCCATGGGATCATCACCATAGGCGTTTGACCCTTTATCCCCTTTTACCAAAAGAAATAAAAGAATTTGAGCAAGGGTTACGAGAAATAATAAAGTGGCCCCTAGTTGGGCTTTAGACGATTCGGCAAGAAGATTTGTCATCAATGCCAATTGCTCTGTCTGCGTCATCCCCCCCAAATCAGTCCCTTCAGGTATCGTTTGGAGAATACCATTCCAGGTGATGTAGCCCGCTAAAATAATTAACCCGATAAAGCCCAACTGGTATTTTCCCGATACCCCCATATCATGAAAGCGCTTAATGGGGACCGCCCCATAGGTGGGCCATAGATAAAAAAGACCTGCCACCATAAACAACGCAGCCAATGGAGTTGCGCCGAAAAGACCCGGAAGCAATTGAGTAATAATGGCCCATGGGATGAGATACGCCATTAAATACCCTTTACGAGAGATACGGCCCTTTGGGTTATATAGAAAATCCATCATGACCGAGGGCATATCCTTTTAAGAAGTATAAAGAACGCCTTTGACAGCATTGATCACTTTTTCTGTATTCGGCAAACTTAACGCCTCAAGGTTCGCCGCATAGGGAAGCGGCACATCCTCTTGGGTGACCCGCACAGGCGGGGCGTCAAGATAATCAAAGGCGTGTTGCGTGACTTGCCAGGCCACCTCGGCCCCGATCCCCATGGGGCCCCAGCCTTCTTCCACGGTCACAAGGCGATTGGTCTTTTTCACACTGGCCACCACGGTAGCTACATCCATAGGACGGATCGTCCGTAAGTCGACTACCTCTACCGAAACACCATCTTTTGCCATTTCTTCAGCGGCTTGAAGCGCAAATTGCATACCGCGAGAGTAAGAAACAATGGTCACATCTGTCCCTTCACGGGCAACCTTTGCTTTGCCAATGGGCAAGACAAAATCATCCGTATCTGGCACTTCCCCCATATCCCCATAGAGAAGCTCATGCTCTAGGAACACCACAGGGTTCGGGTTTTGAATAGCCGCCTTTAAAAGGCCTTTTGCATCCATGGCACTGTAAGGAGAAATGACAATAAGGCCGGGCACATGGCCGTACCAGGGCGCATAGTCTTGACTATGCTGCGCCGCCACGCGGGAGGCCGCAGCATTTGGGCCCCGGAAAACGATGGGGCAGCCCATTTGCCCGCCGGACATATACCGGGTTTTGGCCGCTGAGTTAATGATGTGATCAATCGCCTGCATGGCGAAGTTGAAGGTCATAAACTCAACCACTGGCTTCAAGCCGGCAAAGGCTGCGCCCACGCCAAGACCCGCAAAGCCATATTCTGTGATCGGCGTATCCACCACCCGTTGGTCGCCAAATTCTTGGAGCAATTCCCGGGTGACTTTATACGCGCCTTGATATTCTGCCACCTCTTCGCCCATGACAAAAACGCTGTCGTCTTTGCGCATTTCTTCTGCCATGGCATCGCGAAGGGCATCACGAAGGACAACTTCCACCATTTTCGCCCCTTCAGGGATCTCCGAGCTCACGGTGGCGAGGGTCACATCGCTAATATCCTCTTGAGGATGGCTGTTGATCTGTTGCGGTGTCTCTAGAGTGACGTCGGTATTCTCTGCGTTGGCTTCAGCTGGGGCAGCGTTGGTTGAGATATTTTCTTCTGAAATATCATCACCGCTTTCCCCATCCTCAAGCAACACAGCGATGGGGGCATTCACTTTGACCCCTTCTGTTCCTTCCTCCACAAGGATCCGGCCCAGGGTTCCCTCATCCACCGCTTCCACTTCCATTGTGGCCTTATCGGTTTCAATTTCAGCCAAAATGTCACCTGATGTGACATTATCCCCTTCTTTTTTGAGCCATTTGGCAAGAGTGCCCTCTTCCATAGTGGGAGAAAGGGCTGGCATTAAAACAGAAATGGTCATTGAGCGTCTCCAGCTTTTCGGGGGGTCCTACTCATCCCCCAAGCGAAGTGCAATAAGCATATATAATCTCCAAGGGTTTTTGTAAATTTTGGAGATATGTCTCGAAAATATTATGATAGGGGCAGTTTTCTAGCTTAAACGCTATTCAACTTTACATTTAAGTGTTCGCTCAGTCTCAAGGCAAGGGTCACAATCGTTAAGGTGGGGTTGGCCCCGCCGCCTGTGGGAAAGACTGAACTCCCCCCCAGATAGAGATTATCAACACCATGAAGTTTGCAATCCCG
Source organism: Pseudomonadota bacterium (assembly GCA_039026195.1). GTDB lineage: Bacteria > Pseudomonadota > Alphaproteobacteria > Caulobacterales > Parvularculaceae > Parvularcula. The sequence continues at coordinate 7,908 of JBCCMT010000075.1, forward strand.
GTCAACCACACCAAACCGGGGGTCAGCGGACATGCGGGTTGTCCCCATGTGATGGCAGTGCATACCGAGCGCACTTTTCCCCGTTGAGATATCCGGGGCCATTTGGAAGCGTGCCACATCTTGTTCAGCGAACGCTTTTCCAACCTCTTCGGCTAAGCCTTGGATGGTTTTTAGATCTTGGTCATGTAGCTCCCACTTTAAATTTAATCTTGGTTTGCCAAAGTCGGGAAAATTAGAAATACCTGTTAGTACCATTCACTTGAATGACGTAGCGAACGAATCAGTGAGAAAAGTGAAGCAACTGATTTCAGAAAAAGGAATTGCCTTGAGTACAAACCTTCATGGAAAACTGCCTCTTGTAAAAGGTAACCGTGACAGACTTGTTC
>JBCCMT010000076.1:0-8223 GCA_039026195.1 Pseudomonadota bacterium
GGCGATCCCTCTGGAAATGTCGGCCTTGCTCATTTCGGTCCACACCTCTTCACCGTCATCACTTAAAATTGTAATGGCATTACTGTCCCCGCCCATATGACCGGTGTCGGGGGAGACATCATTGGCAATGATCCAGTCACATTTTTTCCGCATACGCTTTGCCTCTGCGTGAGAAATGACATCATCGGTTTCGGCGGCAAAGCCAATCATAAGTTCTGGTCGTCCTTCTGTTTTTTGGGAGAGTGTGGCCAGAATGTCGGGGTTTTCTAACAAAGAAATGGCCGTCAGCCCCCCCCTTTCTTTTTTAACCTTATGGGGGGTTTCGATTTCAGGTCGGTAATCGGCCACGGCGGCGCACATAATGGCGGCATCGGCAGGCAAGGCAGCTTCACAAGCCTCCAACATTTGTCGGGCTGTTTCTACCCGGACAAAGTTTACATCGGTGGGCACGGGTATAAATGTGGGCCCAGAGATAAGGCTTACCCTTGCGCCTAAATCTCTACATGCCTCTGCAAGGGCATAGCCTTGCTTACCAGAGGACCGGTTGGCCAAATAGCGTACCGGGTCCAGGGGTTCATGGGTGGGCCCTGCGGTCACTAAAATATGTTTCCCTGTCAGCACTCCTTTTTCAGCTAGAGATATTTTTGCTGGGGAAGGGATGGACGTTATGGCGTTGTCGAGCGCTTTCTCCACTGCTGTAACAATCTCTTCAGGTTCGGAGAGCCGGCCCGCCCCAAACTCCCCGCACGCCATATCGCCGTCGTTGGGGCCAACGAATAAAGCACCGTCTTGGCGCAACTGATTTATATTTCGCTGGGTGGCAGGGTGATCCCACATGCGTACATTCATAGCGGGGGCATAAAGCACGCGTTTATCTGTGGCTAGAAGAAGGGTGCTCGCCAAATCATCAGCCAACCCGGTGGCCGCCTTGGCGAGTATATTCGCTGTGGCTGGGGCGCACACCACCAAATCAGCGGCACGGCTAAGTTCAATATGCCCCATTTCAGCTTCATCGGTGAGATCGAAAAGATCTGTGTAGCATTTATTCCCGGTGAGGCTAGCGACGGAAAGGGGCGTGGTAAATTCAGCCCCCCCTTGGGTCAGAACGCCTGTGACGTTTATGCCACTTTGTGTCAAAAGACGAATAAGATAAAGAGATTTATAAGCGGCAATGCCGCCCCCAATGATGAGAAGAATAGATTTTCCGTTCACGATCGTGTCTTTCTTATATCATGCTGTTATCATTTTTAGGGGGTGACTTTCGTCGCTTTAACGCCTCAGCGAGCCGGTTGACGGTATCATCGGAGAGATGAATACCGCCCGTCGACCATTGTTGGGCAATTTCCTCTGCGGCGGTGGCAAATTGAGGGAAGGCGTCAAACAAAGATCGGGCGGCTTCGGCATTGGTCTTGGCTTGTTTGAGAAGTCCCTTTGGCCCCACCCGGTCGGCAATATACCGCTTCACCACGGGCTCTGCGGTTTGCCACAAATTAATCTGGGGGTCCAAAATGCGCGCCACCCCTTCGACCACCACCATGGTCCGTTGAAGGAGGATCAGCTCAGGCCGCATTTTCATCTCGAAAATGTCTGTCACATCAAAAAGCTGTTGCAGCACTTTAGACATATCCATGCCGTCGGCATCTCGCCCGAAAATAGGTTCGCCCACAGACCGTAAAGCTGTGGCGAAGGCATCGACAGAGTAATGGGCGGGAACATAGCCTGCATCAAAATGCGCTTGGGCGGCCTTTTGATAATCGCGGCGGATAAACCCATAAAGGATTTCAGCAAAAACCCGCCTTGCTTGTTCATCAAGGCGTCCCATGATGCCAAAATCAATCAGTACAAGCTTTCCGTCGGGTCGGATGAACATATTGCCTTGATGCATATCTGCGTGGAAGAACCCATCTTCTAAGGCTTGGCTAAGGAAGCTTTGCATCACCAAGCGGGCAAGCATTTTGCGGTCAATATGTTGGGCGGTCACCGCAGCACTGTCTGTCACAGAGATCCCCTCCACCCATTCAATGGTTAAGATGCGGCGGGATGAATATTCCCAGATGATCTCAGGGATATAAATTTCTGTCTGGTCTTTGAGGTTTTCTTTTAGCTCGGAGGCTGAACCGGCTTCGATCCGCAAGTCTAATTCTAAGGCCGCCGCTTGAGAAAGGGTGTGAATGAATTTCACCGGCTGAAGACGGCGGGCGGGTTTGACAAATCGTTCAACACATTTTGCCCCTAATAAAAAAGCACGGAATTCTTTTCTGGCCTTTTGTTCGATTTGGGGGCGGAGCACTTTGACGGCAACGTCTTGGCCAGATTTCAAGGTGGCTCTATGCACCTGGGCCACCGATGCGGCGGCCACAGCATCTGAAAACTCTGTGAAGATATCATCCACCGGGCGGTTTAAGGCTTTTGCAATTTCAGCTTTTGCTGTCGCCGTGGGGAAAGGGGCCATACGGTCCTGAAGGGCCCCTAAATCTCTGGCCATTTCAAAACCGACAATATCAGGGCGGGTTGCCAAAAGCTGACCAAATTTCACATAAGCTGGTCCTTCACCGGCCAAGGCATTGGCCAGTCGTTGACCCGGCCGCAGATTGCCCCCCTTTGCCCCAATGCGGGAGAGGTGCCCAATCAGCCGTAAGGGCCCTGGGACCATATGCGCAAATTCTTTCGGCACCAGAGCGTCATGGCGGGCCAGCACAAAGGCCGCCTTTAACAATCGGCCAAAATCCATCACAAAGCGAAACACTATAGTTTCCACCCAGAATGTAAGGCCACTACCCCGCCGGTGAGGTTTTCGACCTTCACCCGCGCAAAGCCCGCGTCTTTGACTTCCCGCGCAAAGCCCTCTTGGGGGGGGAAGCGACGTATGCTCTCCACAAGATATTGATAGCTGTCTTTGTCGCCAGTGACGGCTTTGCCTAGGTTTGGAATAAAATGATCCGAGTAGATATGATAGAGTGTTTCAAAGCCTTGGGTGATGGGCTTTGAAAATTCCATACAGTAAAATAATCCGCCAGGGCGGAGCACCCGATGGGCTTCCCGCAACGCTTTATGGCGGTTTGTGACGTTCCGGATGCCAAACCCAATGGTGTAACGGTCGACACTCTTGTCAGGCAGGGGGAGAGCTTCGGCGTTACCGCACACTTGGGCGAAGGTCCCCCCAAACTCTTTTGCTTCTTTACGGGATTGTCCGGCCCTCATCATGGCGTGATTGATGTCACACACAATTGCTTTTGCGGGGGCACGGTCGCGGGCAGGGCGATTTTGGGCGCGGGCTAAAAACCCCAGTGCAATGTCCCCTGTTCCCCCGGCCACATCAAGCAGGGTTTGACCGGGTTGCGGGGCCAACCGGTCAAGTAAAACAGATTTCCACACCCGGTGGAGGCCACCGGACATCAGGTCATTCATCAGATCATAGGAGGGGGCGACACTGTCAAAAACAGCCCTGACCAACCCCTCTTTTTCATCTGCAGCGACATCTTTGTCGCCAAAACTCACACTATCCATGAATTATCTCATATCTCGTTTTTCTTCATGTGGCTCATCAAAGAGGTTCCTGCAATTCCAAAGGGGCCTTCATAAATGTCACATAAGATGAATACTCTTACGGATTCATTGTTAACCCTCTCTAGCATCTTCCTGAAATATAGGGTAAAAGCCTTTGCTGAACAGGGAAACGAACAGGGGCAAGGATATGATTAAGTCAGAGCTTGTACAAATCATTGCTGCGGAAAATCCGCATTTGTTTATCAAGGACGTGGAAAAGATTGTTTCCACCATTTTTGATTCCATCAGTGAGGCCATGGCGGAGGGGGATCGGGTCGAATTACGCGGCTTTGGCGCGTTTTCTGTCAAGCATCGGGAGGCCCGTGTGGGCCGGAACCCGCGTACGGGGGAGGCGGTGGCCATTGAAGAAAAATGGACCCCCTTTTTCAAAGCCGGCAAAGAAATGCGGGAACGGTTGAACCGAGGGGATGGGTTCGCCAATGCCGCGGAGTAAGCTTCTCCCACCACCCTCTCCCCGATTTCAAAAGAAGATGTCAGAGATTTCGCTTTAGGCCTGGCCCCAGTGCGAAAAGGCTCTTATTTAGCCCTTATGCGCAAATTCATTGTTATGGCCCTACTGGCCCTACTCGGTATTGCTTTGGTGGTCTTTTTCGTGGCCAATCGACAGCCCGTATATATTAGTATGGACCCATTTAATCTCGACCAACCCGCTTTCGCCCTCGGACCTCTGCCCATGTGGGCGGCCTTGGCCATCACCCTTTTTATTGGGTATGGCCTCGGCGCTGTGGGGATGTGGCTAAGTGACGGGACGCTGCGCCGCCGTGCAAAGGAGCGGAAAGCGGAGATTCGTCGCTTAAAGAAGGAGTTAGAGCTTGCTAGCTCTGTCCCCCCTCAGGGAGAAGGTCGCGACCTTACCCTCCGTGGGTAGGGCCTCTTCCCTGATCAAAATTTGCGGGCTGAAAACAGCGCCCACGGTGGACGCAGCGGTGGAGGCGGGGGCCGATATGCTGGGGTTTAACTTTGTAAAAGCCTCCCCTCGGTATGTTCCCCCAAAAGAAGCAAAACCGCTGGTGGAGAGGGCTTTCGGAAAAGCGAAAAGTGTTGGACTTTTTGCGGATACGCCGGTGGATGAAATAAAAGCTGTTCAAGATATATTGGCCCTTGATTATATCCAACTCCACGGAAGTGAACCGCTCAGCGCTATTGAGGCGGTAAGAGAGGCCACGGGCGCAAAAGTAATCCTCGCCAAAGGGGTCAGCGCGAAACCTGATTTACCCTTGGCGGGCCACCCAGATTTTTTCCTTTTCGATGCGAAACCGCCCAAGGGAGAGAAGGCTTTTGGGGGGCATGGCCAAGTTTTTGATTGGTCCATTTTAGACGCTTATGCCCATGACGTTCCCTGGCTTTTGGCAGGGGGATTAACCGCTGATAATGTTGCGGACGCCATTACCGCCTGTAAAGATATAAAAGGCTTCTCCGGGGTAGATGTCTCTTCTGGTGTTGAAAAGGCAAAGGGAGAGAAAGATTTACGGCAAATTGTCGACTTTGTGGCGGCGGCGCGGGCTGCTATGGGCGCCATATGCTAATTTTTCCTGTGGAGGGCCCTTATGGCTGACGATCATCGCCGTTTACCCAACTCTTATCAAACTGGCCCTGATGAGGAGGGTCGGTTTGGGATCTTTGGGGGCCGATTTGTTGCCGAGACCCTGATGCCGCTTATTCTTGCCCTAGAGGAGGCATATGCGGCGGCAAAAAGCGACCCAAGCTTTCAAGATGAGCTTGATGATTACGCTAAAAATTATGTGGGTCGCCCCTCCCCCCTTTATTTGGCTCAGCGGCTGACGGACCATGTACGAAAAACCTCAAAACCCGGAAGAGGCGCGAAAATCTATCTGAAGCGGGATGAGTTAAACCACACCGGCTCCCACAAAATAAATAACTGCTTAGGTCAGATTTTGTTGGCCAAACGCATGGGCAAGACACGGATTATTGCTGAAACAGGGGCGGGCCAGCACGGGGTGGCGACCGCCACGGTATGCGCCCTCTTTGGCCTTCCTTGTACGGTCTATATGGGCGCCACGGATGTGGAGCGGCAAAAGCCCAACGTCTTTCGCATGAAGCTTTTGGGGGCGGAAATTGTGCCCGTCACCTCTGGCACAGGCACACTAAAAGATGCCATGAATGAAGCATTGCGGGACTGGGTCACCAATGTGGCGGACACGTTCTATATTATCGGGACCGCAGCGGGCCCACACCCTTACCCTGCTATGGTAAGAGATTTCCAATCCATTATCGGGCGAGAAGCCAAAGCCCAAATGATGGAGGCGGAGGGGCGCCTACCCGACACGGTGATGGCCTGCATCGGCGGAGGATCTAACGCCATTGGTCTGTTCCATCCCTTTTTAGATGACGCCCAAGTGGAAATCATTGGTGTGGAAGCCGCTGGTCGCGGTGTGGAAACCGGTGAACATGCCGCGTCTCTTACGGGTGGTCGTCCGGGGGTCTTGCATGGGAACCGCACTTATCTTCTCCAAGATGGCGATGGTCAGATCACGGATGCCCACTCTATTTCAGCAGGCCTCGACTATCCCGGCATTGGCCCTGAACATGCGTGGCTACATGAGAGCGGCCGTGTGCAATATGTGTCGGCCACGGATCAAGAAGCCCTTGAGATGTTTCAACTTTTAACAAAGCTTGAGGGGATCATCCCCGCGCTTGAGCCTTGCCATGCCTTAGCGCGGGCGATTGAGCGCGCCGCTGAAATGGAGCAAGACAAAATCCTGATCCTTAATATGTGCGGCCGGGGGGATAAGGATATTTTCGCGGTGGCAGAGCATTTAAATGTGGCGATAGACGCTTAAGCTATTTTCTGTCGACACTATCAGATGCAGTGTAGACAAAACTAGCCTCATCAGATTATAACTTATGGATCAATGATAATTATAATAATTGTTATTGTGTAATTTGACATGCTGATTTTATGTCAGGTCATGGGAATGGCTATCGGTATAGGAAGTCGTGCAGCACTAAAATATAAGTAAAACAACCTATTTCTCATATGCGTGGGAAATTATTCATCAGAACAGGAATGATTATGAAAAATACGGTATTGAGCTCAATTGCAGCAGGACTGTTGCTCGCCACAAGTCCTGTGGCGGTCGCTCCCTCTCATGCTTCTAGTGATGCAAGAAGTTATACTGAGCATAGTTATGTGATGGAAACAGTAAAACTCAAAATGCGAGACGGGGTTGAGCTGCATACAGAGATTATGCGCCCACGCAATCAAGATAAGCCGTTACCCTTTTTCATGATCCGAACCCCTTACGGAACATCAAATGGGTGGTTAGGGCGAGACGGTCGGCTGCAGGAGCTTGCCAAAGATGAATATATTTTTGTTTTCCAGGAGATGCGGGGAACAGCGCGGTCGGGCGGCGACTTTGTTCTCAACCCTCCCTTCATCAGTAAAACTGACGAGACGGCTGTTGATGAAGCAACGGATACCTATGATACCGTAGAGTGGTTGACGAATAATATCGAAATGAGTGTACCGAATGTGGGTGTCTCCGGATGCTCCTATGACGGGTATGCGGCCATCTTGGCTGGATTATCCGGTCATCCCGCCATCAAGGCCATTGCCCCCCAAGCGGCCATGGGCGATCTTTACCGGGGGGATGATTTTTTCTGGAATGGTATCCCCTTTGCCGTCCAAGGGCCGTTCTTCATTCCAGAAATGGAAGCCAGAAGAAGTTTTGACACGCGCTTTGATAGCTCAGATGCCTATGATTGGCATTTAAAGGCCGGAGCGCTTAAAGATATTCAGCCCACAGCCCATGCAGAAAAAAGTCCCTTATGGTCAGAACTTGTGAAAACAGATCGGCTCACAGACTTTTGGGCTTCCCGCGTATTGGCAGACCATACCGATGAGCTGGAGGTGGCAAGCCTTCATGTGATGGGCTGGTTCGATGGGGAGGATTTCCCGGGGCCTATCACGGCATTTGAGGCTGCTGATAAAAATGACCGTGCAGGGAAGCATCGGGCCATCATCGGGCCTTGGAACCACTGCATGTATAATCAGCCAGAGCCAGGCACATCCTTTGGTCCGCTTAAATTCAGCGAACCTACAGCGGATCAATATAAGGAAATTGAAGCCAAATTTATGCGCTATCATTTGAAGGGGGAGGGGTCTTTGCGGGACATGCCGCAAGTCCAAGCCTATGAAACCGGCGTTGGCGGCGGCTGGAAAGAATTGAGAAAATTCCCCAGCCAAAATGTGGAAAACAAAGCGTTTTATTTCGGCCCCTCAGAAACATTATCGACCGCTGAGCCGGGGGCGGAAAGCTATGGCAGTTATATTTCTGATCCTCTAAAGCCAGTATCGAATGCCAAACGTCCCATTGATTTTTTCACCGGTGACGGAATGGTAGAAGGAGATGGCAAGGCGCGCTCACTATTCTTGGTTGAGGACCAACGTTTCGCTCAAGGTCGTCCTGACGTGATGGTGTGGACGTCTGAGCCTTTAAAAGAAGACGTTGTGATCAATGGGCGTACAATTCTAAAAATGTATGCGGAAAGTACGGGAACCGATGTTGACTGGATTGCCCAGCTTATTGATGTGTATCCAGATAATCGTGACCCTGTGATGTCTGGCTATCGTATTCCTGTGACGCGCGGGGCTCTGCGGGCAAGTTTGCGAAATGACTTGCGCCAACCTGAACC
>JBCCMT010000077.1:0-8072 GCA_039026195.1 Pseudomonadota bacterium
CTTACCTCAACGCTGACATAGTCACTATACTCTGAACCCGCACTATCATGGGTACCATCAATCACATTCGCTCTAAAGCTTACGCCGAAGCTTGCATTTTCAACATTATCCAAATTGACATCTTTGAAGAGCACTTCACCATGACCACCTGTCAAATCTAAGACCCCATCCACCGTATCAAGGTCAACAAACTCAATGTTTTCAGATGCCGCCGGATCACCATCCGAAAAATTTTCAGTGAACAAGGCCCCTTCGGGTGCAGGCTCATCAACGTCAATCACATTAAGGGTGATCGCTTTTTCAACAGAGGCCCCCCCGTCATCTGTTGCTGTGACCGTTAAACCAATTTCACTTTCGGTTTCATAGTCAAGGCTTTCCCCGTCCTTTAAGCGAAGGGTGTATTCACCATCGTCGTCATGGACTTCAAAACGATCATCGGAAACGGAGAAAGTGAAGCTATTATCCCCATCAGGATCCATCACATTGAGAAGAATATCCTCTCCCCCTTCGATATTTTCCCGCATGTGATCGGCCTCGAAGAGAATATCCGCAGGAGCTTCATTCACGTCCGCCACATTCACTGTGATGGAATTAGAAATTGTATTTCCAGCAGTGTCTGTCGCCGTGACAGTAACATCTAAAGTTTGCTCCGTTTCATGATCAAGACTGACCCCATCTTTTAGTTTGAGCTGACCATTTTCCACCTCAAAACGATCATCAGAGGTTGTAAAGACATGGCTGTCCCCTTGATCAGGGTCGGTCAGGTTGACATCACCAACCACCACACCTGAGGCATCATTCTCATCAATCTGAACAGCAGGGTCTGCTTTTAGGACGATGTTATCAAGATGTGCGCCAAAGCTGTCGCTTTCCCCTTCAGCTTCTCTAAAGGAAAGAACATCATCCCCATCCGTGCCTGTTACTGTAAAGGAGTGAGCCTCCCAATCCGTTGACTGAGGGTCAACGGTGGCAACTTTTTCCCCATTCCAGTAAACCTCAATGGTATCGCTCGTGTTATTCCCCCGCGCCCGCGCATCAAAGGAAAGGGTATAGCTTTCCCCTTCATTGGTCTCCACGGTTTGCGAGATTTCATCTTGGGCATTTGTATAATCAAGTTCTAAGAACTGATCACCATCGGTGGCGTCTACACCTTGTAGATTATCCCACACTTCCATGCCATTTTCAGATTGCCAAACACCGCTTGGGTCCTCATTAAAGCCTTTCCAACCGCCACTTTTCACATTGGCACCTTCAAAGCTACCGCCCGCCACAAGGTTTTCCGTAGGCTCACCAATGGTAAGGGATGTTGGCCCTTCATTCACATCGGCGACGTTGATGGTCACGGTCTCTGTATATATATTCCCAGCACTGTCTTCCACTTGGACGGAAACATCATAAGCCTCTTGAGCTTCGTAGTCGAGGCTGACCCCATCTTTCAATTTCAGCTCATTCCCCACCACTTCGAACAGACCAGAAGTATCGTCAGTCAACGTAAAGCTAGCTGTATCTCCACTGTCTTGGTCTGTTGCAGAGAGGGTGGCCACCACGGCGCCCTCAGCGTTCTCATCAATAGTTAATGTAGACTCATCAGCAACAAGATGTGCGCCATTTGATAAGACAAGGTCATTATTCCCCATCAGGTCCGTAACAACACCACCCTCATCACTATCCATGACCCAGTTGGTGACCAGACCGTTTTCCCCTTGGGGGTTATCTAGGTTTTGGTTGGCATTATCTGCAATATCTTGGTCCGTACGGGCATAATCGAAAACCCGCACTTCGGCAATCTCACCTTCAAAGATTTGATTTGTGTCAAAACTGCCCCCCTCTTGGTCTTGTTCCTGGCCCAGGGCAACAGACCCGTCATCCTTCAAATCTCGGATATTGATATCTTTTTCAAACTCAAGTTCACCATCCACAAAGACTTTCAGCTCATTTGTGGCCTGATCCCAGGTGAAGGAAACTTGGTGCTGTTCACCATCCAGCAGGCTTTCATTGGGAATGCCTGTGTTAAACTTATTCCCTGCAAGGAAGATGTTGAGGTCCCCACTAGACCCCTCAAGCCAGATAAGCGCCTCATTATGGTCACCGTCGCTAGCTGAATATGAGAAAAGAGGTGTCCCATTCCCCACATCGGTTTGAGAGGAGGTAAAACTCACCTCCACTGTCAACGCATCGGTGGGGAAACCTGCAAAATCTTGTGCCAAAGCGAGGTCATCATTGCCCCCATCTTGGTTTAAAGATAAAGGCCCACGATCTGTCTGACCATTAAATAAAATGTCACTGGGGTCTTCATTTATGTCTGCAACATTAACGGTCACAGTTTCAGTGTACGAGTTTCCAGCGCCATCGGTTACCTTAATGGCAACATCATGGCTTTCCTGACCCTCATAATCGGCAGAGACGCCATCTTTTAGTTTTAACTCATTCCCCACCACTTCAAACAAACCAGAAGGGTCATTCGCAAGAGAATAACTTGCTGTGTCGCCGTCATCAACATCAGCAGAAGACAATGTTGCAACCGTGGCACCAGCATCCCCCTCATTCACAGTGTTTCCTGATACGGATATATCTGTAGGGTCTTCATTCACATCAGCCACATTCACAGTGACCGTTTCGGTATAAGTATTCCCAGCACTGTCTTCCACTTGGACGGAGACATCATAAGCCTCTTGCGCTTCATGGTCGAGGCTAATGCCCTCTTTCAATTTCAGCTCATTCCCCACCACTTCGAACAGACCAGAGGCATCATCTGCAATGCTATATGTTGCTGTATCGCCTGCATCTACATCTGTACTTGATAGGGTGGCGACAACAGCGCCCTCAACATTTTCTGCAACCGTTGGTGTGTCATAATTGATGGTATCAGCGACATCCGCCCCGTTGGACAGCACCAGGTCATTATTGCCCATGAGGTCCGTCACAACACCACCTTCGTCACTATCCATGATCCAATTGGTGACCAGACCGGTCTCCCCTTGGGGATTATCTAATCCCTGGTTCGCATTATCTGCAATGTCTTGGTCCGTCCGGGCATGATCAAAAATCCGTACTTCAGAAATCTCACCTTCGAAAATTTGATCACTATCAAAGCTGCCTGCTTCCTTGTCTTGTTCCTGACCAAGAGTTATAGACCCTTCGTCTTTCAAGTCTCGGATATTGATATCTTTTTCAAACTCAAGTTCACCGTCCACAAAGACTTTCAGCTCATTTGTGGCCTGATCCCAGGTGAAGGAGACTTGGTGCTGTTCACCATTCAGCAGGCTTTCATTGGAAATGCCTGTGTTAAACTTCTTCCCCGCAAGGAAGATATTGAGGTCACCGCTTGACCCCTCAAGCCAAAGTAAAGCTTCGTTATCCTTCCCATCGCTTGCCGCGTAAGAGAAAAGAGGGACACCGCTGCCCACATCGGTTTGAGAGGAGGTAAAACTCACCTCCACTGTCAACGCATCGGTGGGGAACCCTGCAAAATCTTGCGCCAAGGCGACGTCATCATTCCCCCCATCTTGGTTGAGGGAGAGCCCTCCCCCAGCTAAACTGGTAGGCGTGAATTCAATATCAGTTGGGTTTTCATTAATATCAGCGACATTAATGGTTACGGTTTCTTCGTAAGTGTTGCCCGCGCTATCTTCCACTTGAACAGTGACGTCATAAGCGTTCTGCGCCTCATGGTCGAGGCTGACGCCCTCTTTCAATTTCAGCTCATTACCGACAATTTCAAATTGACCAGAACTATCCTCTGTAATGGTGAAAGCGGCCGTATCGTCCGCATCTGCATCATTTGCAGATAAGGTCGCAATGGTGACCCCTTGGGCATTTTCATCGACCTTTGTGTTAGAGAACTGAATGTCGTCTGGTTGTTGATTGGGCGTGGGCGTCTCAATTTCAGGGACCACAGGGGCTTCAGCTGTAACCTCTTCTGATGGTGACGGTGCCTCCCCTTCTGTCCCGGTTTCTTCTGCGGCCGGGGGGGTATTATTCTCTGAAGCGGTCTCTTCGGCTTCAGAAGGAGGTGTGCTCTCAGCTAAAGCTTCCTCCGTTGCCGCTTCATTTGTTTGTGACGCTTGCTCTTCTGAGGCCTGTTCCTCCGCTATGGCGACCTGCTCATCCTCACTCACGTCTGTGCGGTCCGGCAGAGGCGTGCCCTGAGACGCTTCTGTGGTAAAGTGAGTCTTAGATGCTCCAGCAAAGCTAGTGGTTTCAGGGCTAGCCTCTTGGCCGACCGTTCCAGGGGTTTCAGAGATCTGCGGGTCTTCTGACCCCTTTGTTTGCTGAGCTTCTTGGATAGTCGCACTTTCTGGCGTGGAGACAGAAGCAGGTTCACTTTGTTCTGTTGCGTTATCAGACCCTGCTGATGACGGAGATGGCTGATCCGTCTCTTCCGTAGTATTTGTATCATTTGGGCCAGAAGCTAAGGGGTCCGTCCCAACTTCAGTAAGTTGGTCGTCATCCTCTCCTTGTGATCCATAATGCAAATTGCCGTAGCCATTACCGCTCTCTGCCCCTTCGACAGATTGGATCTCTGCCTCTTTCGCTTTACGAAGGGCGTCGAGTTCTTTATCTACATCAGCATCAATACCAATGGACTGATCCTCAGCTTCAGTTTGCGCTCCAGGATTTTTGTCATTACCAGTGTAATCTTTAGCCATCGATTGATACTCCAAACTATTTATTTAAAATGCAGTATAATCGGAGAGCCTTAACCGGATACTTCTAGAGATGGTTAAAATTCAGTTTACAAAATAAATAATATTTTTAAAAAACGATTATTCTTTCTCAATCTTTTATCGTTAACACCAAAGCATCAGCTGAACTATCCTCTGGACGTATAAAGAGAGTATGCCTTGTGTTTTTAAAGTTAAGAGATTGGCTAACTGGCAACTCGACTATTCTAAACCACTGTGCGCCTGAGCCTTGTTTAGGAAAAGAAGTCTATCTGGGGTCGACTGTTATTAATTTGTTAGCCTTGGCGATGCCGCTGACAATTCTTCAGGTTTATGACCGCGTTTTGCCGAATGCGTCCTTTGATACCCTTTATGCTTTTGTGGGCGGTTTGTTTTGCGTAATCTTGATTGATACAATCCTCAAATATGCCAGAGCCTATATTGTGAATTGGTCTGCGGCATCCTTCACCCACCGTACGTCAAATGATGCACTGAAAACCCTCTTAACAGCGGACCCCCAAGAGCTTCGCCAAACACCCGTCTCAGAACATTTAGACCGAATGGGCGCTGTTTCTGGAGTGGGTGATTTCTTAAGTGGCAACGGCCGGATTGTCAGTGTTGATCTTTTATTTATTCCCATCTTTGCCAGCGTGATTTTGATTGTGGGGGGGCCCCTCTTCATTGTACCGCTCACCCTATTTGCCACATTTGGTTATTTGGCCGTACGCCGAACCGCAAAATTAAAAGAAATGATCACAGAGCGTGAGCAAACCGATGCACGAAAAAATGACTTCGTCATTGAGGCCTTAGAGGCCATGCCCACGGTAAAATCCTTTTCGATGGAACCTTTGATGATGCGCCGCTTTGAGCGTCTTCAACTCACCGTAAGTGATGTCGTCCGTAGAACGATCCTGCTTACAAATGCGGCGCAAACTTACGCTTCTCTTTATGCCTCTATTTCTGCTGCCGCCATTGTGGGCTTTGGGGCGATTTTGGTGATCGACGGAAGATTGACCATGGGGGGATTGGCCTGTTGTATGCTTCTTTCTTCTCAACTCCTCCAGCCATTAATGCGTATACTTACTGCATGGAATGAAGTTCACTTAGCAAATCATCGCCGGGAACGGGTGGCAGAATTATTTGACATTGCGAAAGAAGATGACGAACAGGATGATGAAATAGACACTGACGCGAGCCATGAAAGCGCCGCTTTGCCTATTTCTTTCCCCCCCCTGTCAGGTCCCGCCCAAATTTCCCTCAAAAAGATGAGCATCCAACATGAGGGGTATGACCCCCTATTTGAAAACTTGAACCTAAAAATTGAAAAAGGGGCCTTCGTCGCTTTCAAGGGGGAGGATGGAAGTGGCCGGTCAACATTATTGCACAGCCTGACGGGCGTTAATATTCCCAAAGAGGGAAGTCTTTTCTTTGGTGACTTGCCTCTTAACAAGCATACACAAGAAACCATTCGTCAGCGTGTGCGATATGTCAGCCAATCTCCCGATATATTCAGGGGCACTCTCTTGGAAAATCTGAATGTCTTTGGCCGTATCTCAGCGGATGATTGTTTGCAGGCGGCAAAACTCATTGGCTTACATGATGAAGTCAGCCGTATGCCCCAAGGATATGACACCATGATTGAGAGCACAGCCGGTAGGGCCCTTCCCGCCGCAACGGCTCAGCGTATCTCTATTGCCCGGGCACTGGCGATGCATCCCTCCGTTTTGATTTTAGACGAAGCCAACACGACCCTTGATATGCCTG
Organism: Pseudomonadota bacterium; assembly: GCA_039026195.1. Taxonomy (GTDB): domain Bacteria; phylum Pseudomonadota; class Alphaproteobacteria; order Caulobacterales; family Parvularculaceae; genus Parvularcula. Next base: position 6,429 of record JBCCMT010000077.1, read on the forward strand.
GGGAAAGGGCTCTTTCCCATGCCCTTAGTCAAGTGAAAGGTGAAATCACTATTCTCTTTTCCACCCACCGTCCGTCCCTCTTACGCCAGGCTGATATTGTGTACACTGTTGGAAACGGAACCATCACCCCCACGACAATTGATGGCCAACCCCAAATGGGGAGTGCATGATGACAGAAGAAACACCCTTCACAGAGGAAAAAGAGGCGCCCTTTTCAAAGGCATCAAACCCCGTTCAAGCCTTGCGAGATAAGCTATATGATGCCTTTACCCCCCCGGCGTCATCTACGATGTCAACGGACAATAATGAATGTCTTTTGACGCTAAAGCATTTTCTATCCCTAACCGGGTGGAGCCAAGGGGATCGGCGTATCTTCGAAGCTATGCCCCATGTGGACCCTGTCGACACATTACAATCCTTTCGGTCTATTCTCTTTCGCCTTGGCTTTACAACGAAGGTTGAACCTGTCTCGCTCGTGAGCTTGCGTGAAGAATTCTTCCCTTGTTTTTTAAGAACAGAGGAAGGTCATCTTTTTGTTATTGAAAAATATACAGATGACCAAAAGCTATGGGTTTATGACCCCACCAGCACAACGGCAGGCGCCTTTGACCCTGAAAGCTTAGAGGGCACCCTCATTTTCCCGGAGAAAAAAGAAGATGATCTAAGCCCTATTCAACGGGCCCAACAACGCTGGTCGACGGAGCTTTTGCGGATCTTCAGACCTATTATGGGAAGAGTTTTTTTCCTCAGTCTTCTTACGAATTTCTTTGCCTTATGTCCCCCTTTGTTTGTCATGGGCGTTTACGACAAAGCGATTGGCGCGGGGTCCACCGATATCCTTCTAGGCCTCTCTATCGGGATTGTGATGATTATTGCGGCGGACTTTGCCTTACGACAGATAAGAGGGCAACTCCAAGCCTATCTGGGGGCACGACTTGATAACCAAGTGAACGAATCTGCTTTCCGGCAATTGCTCCATATGCCGCTGAATTTCACGGAAAATGCGCCTGTGGGTTCACAACTGACACGGTTGAAGCAAATGGGCTCCATCCGCGATGCATTTACCGGCATGTTGGTAAATTCGGTCTTTGACCTCCCCTTCTTATTATTATTCCTTGTGGTGATCGCCATGATCGGGGGGTCTTTGGTCTATGTCCCCATCGCGCTGATGGTAGGGTATGCCGTCATTGCAGCTTGGGCCATCCCCACCACAAAACGACTTGTACGCACCGCAGGGGATCGGAAGAGCAAGCTTCATAACTTACTTGTGGAGGCTGTCTCTAGCCAGGCCACGATTCACGAGCTTCATGCGGAAGAATCATGGTTAGAGCGGCATCGCAAACTCTCTGCTCAAACTGTGGAAGCCAATATGAAAGCACGACAAGCCAATGTGCTTGTCCAGACCTTGTCGCAGTCCTTCGTCACCATGGCGGGGGTCATGACCCTTGCCATTGGCGTTCATCAAGTGATTGAAGGAACCCTCAGCCCAGGGGCCTTGATCGCGGTGATGGCTTTGTCTTGGCGAGTTCTTGGCCCGATACGGAATATATTCTTAAGTGGGCTGACTTTAGGACAAACCCTTCAGAGTATTGATCAAGTGGACCGCCTCCTCCGGATGAATGTCGAGCGTCAACCCAATGCCGC
>JBCCMT010000078.1:0-8038 GCA_039026195.1 Pseudomonadota bacterium
CAACGCCGTGCGCTCTGCGGTTAAAAGGCTGCGGGCGGGCCCGTTTGCAGTGAGGAGAGGGAGGGTAGCGGACAGGGCCCCGCCGTCGTGCGCATGGATTTGTACCTCAACGTCTTTGTCCACCCTTGTGAAGACCGCTGCGGCTAGGGGGAGGCCTGCGGCCACGCCAGCCCCGCGTGCGTTGAGGGTGGCCACGGCTTGGCGGTCAGCGGGGATGGTGGCAAGACTAGTGATATCCCCCGCTTCGCCTAAATCTTCCGACAAGGCTTTATCAATCAGGGGGAGGTATAAAGCGGTGGGGAGGGGAAAGGTCATGCAGCAAAAAGCCCTTTTTGGGAGAGGTGGGTATGGCAGGGGTCCGCTTGCGACGGATAATCCGTTCGCTGATGGGCGCCGCGGCTTTCCTGGCGAACAAGCGCGGCCTTTACCATCAATCTGGCCGTCAAGGCGGCGAGCCGATCCCCTTCGGTTTCAGGGAGAAGCTTATCTATAAAGGTTAGGGTGTCCTGCACTCCCTTTTCATCCCGTAACAAGCCGCAGCCCTTCGCCATGGCCTGGCGCGCGGGCGCAAAGGCCTTAGCGGGTTTGATGGGCAGCTGAGGGACAGGGGGAGAGACAGGAGCTTGAAGAGGCGAGGGCGCTGCATTTTTTATCGCCGTTGCTGCCCGTGCGCCAAAGACCAGCGCTTCGAGAAGAGAGTTAGAGGCCAGCCGGTTCGCCCCGTGGACGCCCGTGCTCGCCACTTCCCCTACGGCATAAAGGCCGCTAACGGAGGATTGACCATTGGCGTCTGTCAGAATGCCGCCCATATGGTAATGGGCAGCGGGGGCAATGGGGATCTGTTCCTTGCTGGGGTCAATCCCTGCCTCCCGGCACGCATTATAGACGGTGGGGAAATTGGCCTCGAACCGTTCACCCAAGGCTTCCGTTGCATCTAAATAGGCCTTGCCGGTGCGGGCGATGGCATCGGCTACGCCCCGGGCGACAATATCTCTCGGACCAAGCTCCGCATCAGGATGAAGATCCACCATAAAGCGATGGCCATGGGCGTCATGCAGCGTTGCACCCGCCCCGCGCAGGGCTTCAGTGGCCAGCGGCGCGGGGTCTCGCCCGATGTCGATACCGGTGGGGTGGAATTGCACAAACTCAAGGTCGCGCAATACCGCGTCGGCCTCATAGGCCATGGCGAGGCCTTGCCCTTGGGCATGAATGGGGTTGGTGGTGACGGCGTATAATCCGCCCACCCCGCCTGTGGCCAACAGGGTGACGGGGGCGGTGAGGGTGAAATGCCGCTGCGCCTCAATATCCCATAGGGCGGCACCGATAACGTCCTCCTTCCCTTTTAACAGCTGATAGGCCACAGTTTTTTCATAGAGGGTGATATGGGGCGCAGCGAGTGCCTGTTCTGTCAGCACTCGCATGATCGTCGCCCCTGCTTCATCTCCCCGCACATGGACAATGCGGTCTTGGCCGTGGGCAGCCTCTCGCCCAAGTTTTAGCTGGCCGCGCACGTCGCGGTCAAAGGGAACGCCCATGTTGATCAGGTCGTGGATGGCGGCGGGCCCTTCCTCGCATAATATCCGCGCCATGGCCTCATCCACCAGGCCTGCGCCGGCGGCCACTGTGTCGGCAAGATGCGCCTCAGGACTGTCGCCCTCTGCCATGGCGGCGGCCAAGCCCCCTTGCGCCCAAGGGGAGGACCCGGAAAGCCCTAAGGGCCCTGCGGTGACAAGGGTGACGGGGAGGGGCGCCAGCTTCAGCGCGGTGTAAAGCCCTGCGATCCCCGCCCCAATGATCAATACCGAAGGGGCGGCATCGTCACCGTTGTTCTTATCGATGTTCAACGGCAATCACATCACCGCCGATCCGGGCACTGAAGTTTGACACGGTGCCTAAGGGGGGCAGGTCAATCATCCGTTGTACCGCAAGGCGGGCGCGGTCGGCAATGTCTTCGTCCACCAGCACCTCATGGGTCTTTGTCTCTAAGCAGTGAAGAATTCCCTCCAGGGTGATCTTTTTCATATGCGGGCAGAGGTTACAGGGGCGCACGAAATTCACCTCCGGATTTTCGATAGCCACATTGTCGGACATGGAACATTCGGTGATGAGCACCACATTTTGCGGCTGCTCTTTTTGCACATAGCCAGACATGGCAGCGGTAGAGCCCGCAAAGTCCGCTTCCCCCAACACCTCCGGTGGGCATTCGGGGTGGGCTAAGACAATCACGCCAGGGGTGCCGGCGCGAATTTCGCGGATATCTTCAGCGGTAAATTGTTCGTGCACTTCGCAAGACCCCGCCCAGGTGATGACTTTTTTACTCGTCATGGCAGCGACATTCTTGGCCAGATATTGGTCAGGGATCAAGATCACCTGGTCTGTATCCCACTCAGCACAAATATGCTCCACCACTTGCACCGCGTTGGAGGAGGTGCAGCAAATATCGGTCTCCGCCTTCACATCGGCCGTGGTATTCACGTAAGTGACAACGGGCACACCGGGATAGCGCTCTTTCAGTAGACGGACATCCGCCCCCGTGATGGAAGAGGCTAAGCTACACCCCGCCTCTAAAGAAGGGATAAGTACCGTTTTCTCCGGGCTCAAAATTTTGGAGGTCTCGGCCATGAAATGAACCCCGGCTTGGACGATTAAATCCGCATCGGTTTTTGCCACCTGACGCGCGAGAGCGAGGCTGTCCCCTTGGAAATCCCCCACCGCATGGAAAATTTCTGGCGTCATATAGTTATGGGCTAAAATCACCGCGCCCATCTCTTTTTTCAGGTCGTTAATGCGGGCGATGGTGGGGGCGTGGAGATCCCATTCTAGCCGCGGAATAATATGGGCCACAGGTGGGTAAAGAGGGTCTGTTTTACGGCGCACATCCTCCGTTAGGGCGAGAGGAATTTCAGCGTCAAAACCATGGGCAGGCATAAAAAGCCCCTTTCACTTTTGCTCACATCGAGAATATATGTCTCAAGTTATACACATCAAGAGCAAAAGTGCAAAACATTATTTTAATAGGGGTGTATGGAAAATGACCTTCCCTCATAGGATGTAAAATTAAGGATTTATAAAGATTTCATTTGCCTTCCCTTTTTAGAGGGCTAATCTTATTTTCGGTATTATAATTTAGGCTGGTGAGAGTTTCTGATGAAAAAATTTATGACTGGCGCATTGGCGCTATCTATGACTGCTTTTGCGCCTTCTGCGATGGCAGCTGTTCAAACTGTTGATTTTGAGGGATTGTCCGCTGGGACAGTGGTGACAAATCAACTTTCTCCATTGTTGACGGTTTCTGCGACCAACAAAAACGGAAATCAGGCCAGACAAGCCATGATCTTCGACACTAATAACTTTACAGGCGAAGATGATGATCTTGCTGCGCCCATTACGGATATGGGCGGCCAGTCCAAGGACTTTGGCAATGTACTGATTATCTCTGAAGATAATAATGCGTCCGACCCTGACGATGCCGCAGCCGGCGGTATTATTGAGTTCGTATTCGGTGTATCAACCACTGTCTTTTCTTTAGACGCGATCGACATCAACGACCAAGAAGGGATTGAAGTCACATTATTCGATGAGAATGATGTTCAGATTGGGTTGCCAATCGTAAATACATTCACCCTAGCGGATAATCAATTCATGACCCTTGATCTTGGGGCTGTCCAAGGTGTTGTCAGAATGCTTGTCCGTCTAGAAAGCTCTGGCGCGATTGATAATCTTGTGGTGGACCCTGTGCCGCTTCCTGCGGCGTTGCCTTTCATGGCGACAGGCCTTGCCGGCTTGGCGTGGATGCGCCGCCGCCGGAAAGTAGCTGCGTAAGCTTTTCCGCTCCGCAAAGAATAAGGAAGCAGGCTTGATCATTTCAAGCCTGTTTTTTTATTGTTTGAGCCGAGGCAGGGGAAGGCCAGGGGCATATTTTTCAAAGGCTAAATCACTGGGCCGATAAAGGGCTGCTGGTCGACCGCCCGTTGCCTCAGACAGCTTGTCGGTCTTTGCCACCAAATCAGCCAGTTCAATGCCGCGCCGAAAATTTTGTTTGTGAACGGAAAAGCCTAAAATCGTTTCCACCGCTGTTTGAAGTTGGGTGAGGGTGAAAAGGGGCGGCATCATTTGAAAGACAATGGGCCGATAGCGCAACTTCCCCCGCAGACGGCCAATGGCGGTGGCCAAGATACGTCGGTGGTCGGACAGCATTGGACGCCCAATGTCGGATAGAGGGTGGGCACGGCTGCCCGTATCCCGCACCGCTTCTTCCACAAGACCTGCCTCATACATCAGCTCATACCGTTCAAGGGCGCGTTCTTCCTGCCATAGCACCCCTTCGGTAGCAAAACTCGCCCGCAATCTGGCACGACGGTCTGCAGTATCCGCCCATTCGCGAAGGGCAGGAATAATTTTGTGGGTGAGGCTTTGGGGGGGACCCGCCCGCCAATCTTCCCACGGAAAATAATCATACCAATCATGCCAAGCGGCCTTTTGCCGGGCGGATAAAATCATGGTGGGCGAAAGGGCGAGATAGCCGACAGAGATGACCCGGTCTGTCGGGTCTGCATCCTTCATGGTGGCCCGGGGGCTTTCCCGCCCCATGTCCCCAAAGGTATAAAGCTGTTCCACATAACCCAAGGGCACGGCGGCTTGTTTTTTTACAAAAGCGCGCAAGCCAATATCAAATGTTCTGTGGAGGGAGGGGTCAAATTGACCAAAGGGCAGGCCCCAGCCCCCTTCACGCTCTACGCACAACACCCGCGGGCTTATATTCTGCAAAGAGGCGATAACGGCGTTCAGCCCAATGACAAGACGTTCTGACATGACGCATCTTCTGTGACGTGGTTAGGCCCGAATTGCAATCTTTGTCTTAAAGCGTCTCCGCTTCAATCAGAATCACGGGGACGCTTTAAGTTTTTATTTTTTCGCATTTCCGGACGGCCAACCGCACACACCCCGGATCGGGGTCCGGGGCAGGCTTTGCCTGGAAATGCTTTAGGGTGAGGGGGGAGGGCATTGCTCTAACAATGCCTGAAACCGTTCTAAATAAAGGGTTTGGCTCGTCTCACTGGAAAGGGCCTTTAGGGTAAAGGGAGCTACCTTTTCTGGGACGGGGAAGAGCTTTTCCGCCTCGCCCACATCAAAGCCCGCAATCTGGGTGGCCTCAAAATAGGCGCAAGCCCGGTCCGCGCGCTTGATCACCTTTTCGACCGTCTCCGGCAATTCTGGCGGTAGGCCGAAACGGATATGGATGGCCCGCTCCAGCCCATGTTCCACTTGTTTATATTTCGCGCCCAGCGCTGCTTTAAAGGGGCTGATCATATCCCCAATCACATATTCCGGTGCATCATGGAGGAGAGCGGCCAATTGCCATTTTGGGGGCCAGTCGGGTTTGATCTGTAGACAGATGTCAAGAACGATGACGCAATGCTGGGCGACATTAAAGGGCAGGGCGCCGGTGGTTTGCCCATTCCAACGGGCCACCCGGGCAAGGCCATGGGCAATATCCTCAATTTCGATGTCGAGGGGGGAGGGGTCGAGGATATCGAGCCTGCGGCCGGACAGCATCCGCTGCCACGCGCGGGGAGGGGGGGTAGATTTTGCCATGGGGAGGATTATCCCGCCCGCACGATCACTGACCCGGCCGAATATCCGGCGCCAAAGCCAGAAATCACCCCAAGATCGCCTAGTACCATATCATCATGATACTGATGAAAGGCTATAATCGACCCTGCAGAGGAGGTGTTGGCATAGGTGTCAAGCACCACAGGGGCCTCTTCAGGGGAGGGGTCACGGCCGAAGATGCGCTTTGCGATGAGCATATTCATGCTAAGATTGGCTTGATGCAACCAGAGGCGTTTGATGTCTGTCAAAGGAATATCATTCGCTGCCAAATGGCCAGCGATCATTTCAGAGACCAGGGGCACCACCTCTTTAAATACCGAGCGGCCCCGCTGCTTGAATAGTTTATCCGTTGAGGGATCATTAAGATCAATCACGCTGTTCGTGGCGGGGTCTAAAAAGCCCATATTGTTGCGGATATTATTGGAGAATTCCGTCACGAGATGAGCATCAATGATATCGAACTGACCTTTTCGGGCCTCCCCCTCGGCGCGGGAAATGATCATCGCGGTAGCAACATCGCCAAAAATAAAATGCCCATCCCGATCTTTAAAATTAATATGGGCGGTACAGATTTCTGGGTTCACCATCAGGATATTTTTGGCGCCGGTATGTAAAAAGCCGATCGCGGTTTGAATGCCAAAGGCGGCAGAAGCGCAAGCCACATTCATGTCAAAGGCATATCCCTTTATCCCAAGGGCGTCCTGGATTTCCACCGCCATGGCCGGGTATTGCCGTTGCATGTTAGAAGCGGCGCAGAGCACGGCATCAATATCTTGGGGCCCAAGCCCGGCGGTGGACATGGCATCTTTCCCAGCCTCCACCGCGATTTCTGCCATTAAAGAGACCTCGTCATCTCCCCGTTCGGCGAGGTTAGGTCGCATACGGTCAACATCTAAAATTCCGTCTTTGTCCATCACAAAACGGGATTTGATGCCCGACGCTTTTTCGATAAAGGCGGCGGAGGAGCCCTCTTTCGGGGGTTGATCTGGATTTTCCGCATTCCATTTCTCTACCCAGGCATTAAAGGCCGTCACAAGCTCTTCGTTAGAGATCGCGTGGGGCGGGGTATAAAGCCCTGTGGACAGGATGCGGGCAAAGGGAACGGTCGAAACAGTCATACGGGCCTCAAACGGGTCGTTAAAGTATGGGTGCCACTGTGCGCCGGGTTTGGGTTGGGTGCAAGCGTTTCAAGGGACGTTCGTTACGCTTTTGAGAGGGCCTTTATGTCCTTATATCTTGGGCAGTCGACCAAATGATCATTCACCATGCCCACCGCTTGCATAAAGGCATAGACGATGGTGGGGCCACAGAATTTAAAGCCCCGCTTTTTCAGATCCTTTGAGAGGGCATCCCCTTCAGGGGTGGTGGCGGGCACATCATCCATGGTGGTCCAGGCATTTTGGCGCGGTGTGCCCTCCACATAGGACCAGATATAGTCAGAGAAGCTCTCCGAACCCTTTTCCATCATTTCCGCCCATAGCTTCGCGTTGGTAATCGCTCCTTCAATCTTGCCCCGATGGCGAATGATGCCTGCATCGCCCAAAAGACGGCCCACGTCTTTCTCACCCCAGCGAGCGATTTTTTCGGGGTGAAACCCTTTAAAGGCTTTGCGAAAATTCTCCCGCTTATAAAGGATGGTTCGCCAAGAAAGGCCTGCTTGAAAGCCATCCAGGATCAACTTTTCATAAAGGGCGCGGTCGTCATATTCGGGCACCCCCCATTCCTGGTCATGATATTGGGCATAGAGTTCATCATCCCGCGGGGCCCATGGGCAGTGTCCTGAGGTGGTTATCATAAATAGTCAGGCTTCTGAAGGGTGACAGGACGACCCTCTTCGGTGGTGACGTCATCTTCTGCCTCAAACCGATCAAGCCGGAGAAGGGCGATGGCTTGATGACCGAGCACTGACGTGAGGGTCCCAATGGTTTTTCCATTGGCCAGAAGCGCGGTTCCCACCGTGAGCGCCTCCCCCTGAACTTTCCAACTGCGTTTGCGAATTTCTCCCTTACGGAACATTCGGCTTGCCACCTCTTGACCCACAAAACACCCCTTTTTATGGTCAATGCCGTTCAGGGCGTCGAGATTGACATCTAAGGGGAAGACGGATGTTTCTTGATAATCTTCTCTAAAACGAGGGATGCCCAAATCGATTTCTTTTTGGCGGAGTATATCCTCTTGATCAGGATCACTTGAAGGTTGAGGGGCAAGCCACCGGGGGCCAAGGTCTTTGTGACGCGGGTCTAGGTGAACGAGAAGGCTATCAGCGGGGGCATCCCCCTGGCCCACACTATAATTTGCGGTGACATCCTCCATCTCAATCTTCGCCCGTAAGCGATAAAGCTTCAGGCGCTTAAGAAGGCCCGCCCCGCGCCCCCTTGCCACATCTATAAAGACCCCCTTCGCTGTCATGAAAATAAAGAGGGTG
>JBCCMT010000079.1:0-7923 GCA_039026195.1 Pseudomonadota bacterium
AGCAGAAGTGATAATGATTTTTTCATCTTGGTGCCCTTCATATATAAAATCATTTTTAGGAGATTTTGGGGCGCCTATAGCGATGAGCCGTAACAATTTTATGACAGTTAGAATGTCAATTTTGTGACAGTCTAATTATACCAACGGCCTAGCTAACATACAAATATAGACAAAGCGATATGAGAAGATATTCGATATGACAGTAGAAAAAATTCTGATCACTGGCGGGGCAGGGTATATTGGCAGCCATGTGGCCTGGGCTGCGGTAGATGCAGGCCATGATATTCTCATCTTGGATGATCTTTCTACGGGCCGTCAAGCGAATATACCGCCTACGGCAGAGTTCATAGAAGGGGATGTGGCCGATGCCGCCCTTCTTCAAAAGCTTTTATCAGATAAAGCTGTCACCTCTGTGATGCATTTTGCCGGGCGCATCATTGTCCCTGAGTCCGTCAGTGATCCTTTGAAATATTACCGCGAGAATACAGCCGCTAGCTTAGAGCTTTTGGCCCAGATGGTCGAGGCAGGGACAAAGGCGATCCTGTTTTCCTCCACCGCCGCCGTTTATCATCCGCAAGAGGATGGCGCGCCCTTGAGCGAAGATGCGCTCAAAATGCCCCTGTCCCCTTACGGACAATCAAAATTGATGACGGAGGCGATGATTAGGGATGTGGGGGTCGCCCATGGTTTGAGTGCGGCGGTGTTACGCTATTTCAATGTGGCCGGCGCTGATCCAAAGGGTCGGACCGGACAGTCCGGGCCGAATTCGACACATTTGATCAAAGTGGCATCTCAAACCGCCCTTGGGCAGCGCCCGCATCTGGAGCTTTATGGAGATGATTATCCGACCCCCGATGGAACGTGCATCCGGGATTATATTCATGTGACTGACCTTGCCGCCGCTCACCTGCTGGCGTTGCAACATGTGTTGGAGGCCCCAGGACAGCTCACGCTGAATTGCGGGTATGGCCAAGGCTCCTCCGTCAGGGAAGTGATTGCGGCGGTGGAGCGGGTGACGGGTACGGATTTGCCAGTGAAGATTGCCCCGCGACGGGCGGGGGATGCGCCGAGCTTAGTGGCGAATAACCGCCGTATTATGGACACCCTCGATTGGGTGCCCCGGCATAATAGCCTAGATGAAATGGCCGCCTCTGCCCTTGCGTGGGAGCGGAAGCTTAATCAGTGATATTTACGCCCAATCTTTTTTCAACCTGGGGGCCGTGAGGAAAAATAAAAGGGCCGCCATCACGTAAAAAACGGTACCGCTTAAGATGGCGTATCGCAAAGAATCGTCCCCAAACTGGGCGGACAGGCCATCTGACAACAGACCAATGAGAAGATTGCCTAAGCCAATACCAATGAGGTTATTGATAAATAAAAAGATGGCAGAGGCCGTGGCACGCATATTCGGCTCCACCAAATGTTGGAAGGCGGATAAGACCGGCCCTAGCCACACGAGGGCAAGGGCTTGGATCGTTAAAAAGGTGACAAAGGTCAGGGTCAGGTTGGAAGATAATATGCCGATCACAAAGAGGGGGATGGTGGCTAAAAACGCAACCCCTGGGATCACCGCATAGGCCCCCTTTTGGGTCGTGCCATATTTATCCGCTAAACTGCCCCCCAACCAAATACCGATCAGCCCCCCCACCAATAAGATGGTGCCGAAAAAATAAGAGGCATAGAGTGTCACACTTGGGTCAGGGGGCAGAAAAATATCGGGCATCCATGCGAAAAAGGCCGGCAACGCCTCCCCATAAGAGCGAACGAAAAAGGAGGGCAACCAAAAGATCAGCCCATATCCCATCATAGAGGCACTGGCCGCCCCAAAGGACAGAAGCCAAAAGCTCGTCTTACGGCGTAAGGTTGCAAATACGTGCGCGATGGGGGCAGGGGCGATGCTGGCATTATTTTTATCATACCCCCCCCGCTGGGGCTCTCGCACGGTGAGGCAAAAAACCGGGGCAATCAGCACACCTAATAGCCCCACAATGATAAACGCTGCCCGCCAGCCCAAAATTTCTGTCAGGATCCCCCCTAAGATGATGCCAATGGCACTGCCGATGGGAATGCCAAAGGAATAAATGCTCAAGGCCCGCGCCCGTTTCTCCGGGGGGAAATAGTCCGCGATAAGGGAATAGGCGGGGGCGACACCGCCAGCTTCCCCCACCCCCACGCCGAGGCGGGCGAGAAAAAGATGGGTGAAGTTTTGGGCAAGACCACAAAGGGCGGTCATGGCACTCCACACCGTTAGCGCGATGGTCATAATCCAAACCCGGTTTTTCCGGTCCGCTAACCAGGCGATGGGGATACCTAAAATGGTATAGAAGAGGGCAAAGGCCAGCCCGCCCATAAGGCTTAATTGCGTATCATTCAGCCCCAGCTCATCTTTAATGGGAATAGCCAGAATACCAACAATCTGACGATCAATAAAATTAAAGGTGTAAACCACCACTAAGATGAACAGGACCCAAGCCCGATAGGCGGAAGACGTCTTATCAAAAGAGCCGCTTTTTGTTTTCTCTAGAGCATTTCGCGTTCCTTTGGAATCGCTCATGGCTCTAGGTTCTTTTGTTGCCGCGCATCTTTTGCGGATAACCGCCCACACCCCGTATCACGTACGGGGCAGGCTTTATCCGCGATGCGCTCTAAACGGCTCATATGATCCCTTCCCTATTTCATCTCAAGAAACCTTTTGGCATCCGCGACCGTGCGGATCGGCGCCTCTTCTTGGGGGAGGTGCCCAATCCCGCTATATAACGCCAATTCAGCGTTGGGGATAGCGTCTCTCATCATCGCCGCATGGGTGGGGGGGATAAACCCATCACTCCTGCCCCACATGATGAGGGTCGGGGCTATGATTTTTGCAAGATCTGCCGTAGGATTGGGCAGGGTAAAGGCCTCCAAATGATCAATAAACGCCTCCCCATTTTCAGCGGATTTCATCATATGCCCCGCAAGGGCCACGCGGTCATTGGTGACAAGGCTGCTGTCCCCGTAGAGCAATTCAAGACTGATCCGAACCCCACTATCGGGGGCATATCGCATAAACTGATCTATCGTTGGGGGAATAGGGGCGGGGTCGTCGGTCACCCCATTGATCGGATAGGCGGCCGGAGCAATAAGGATAAGTTTCTCTACACGATCAGGGTTTTGCGCCGCAAATCGCCAGGCCACAAGTCCGCCTAAGGAATTACCAGCCAAGTTTGCTTTTTCGATGCCTAGGGCATCCATCACAGAGGCTAAAAAGTCAGCCCGCTGATGGGGGGTATATCGTTTTCGTTTGTCCGGCCCTGTTAGGCCATGGCCAAGCAAGTCATAGCGAATAACCCGATAAGATGTTGCCAATTCTTCAGCCCACCCATCCCATGTTTCCAAGCTATAGGTAAAGCCGTGCAGTAGAATAAGCGGTGTGCCATCGATGGGGCCTTCTTGGCGGACGCGGATGGTGGCGCCATCCACCTCAACAAATTGATCTTGCGGGGTGATGTAGCGGCTGACGGGGGCCTTTGGAAATTCATTTCCATTTTTGATGGCGTTGAGCCACAGCCCCATCGCACTAGCAATCACGATAACGGTTCCGATTGTAAGGGTCCATTTCCCCATGGCTTTCTGCTCTTTGCTTTGGCGGTCTTAAAGATATTTTCGTAATCTAAGACGTGTTTGTAAAAGAAAGGGCGGGGAGGTCCCCGCCCTTGATGAACGTTCTTAGAAAAGTTTACCTTAATATCTTTAACTTTTTGCCAAATTTTCTTCAGCGAAAGACCAATTCACCAGATGATCTAAGTAAGTGTCGATATAGGCAGGGCGTTTGTTCTGAAAATCTAGATAATAAGCATGTTCCCACACATCCATGGTGAGAAGGGGGGTCACGCTATCATCCGTAAGGGGGGTCTCCGCATTCAGGGTTTTATGAACCTCTAGCTTGCCATCTTTTGCAACCAGCCATGCCCAGCCGGACCCAAATTGCGTCTTCCCCGCGGCGGCAAATTCCTCTTTGAATTTCTCGTAAGACCCAAAGCTGTCATTAATGGCCTTGCCAATAGAGGAGTTAGCATCGGGCGCACCGCCGCCATTCGGGCTCATCGAATGCCAGTAAAAAGTGTGGTTCCAAATTTGAGCTGAATTGTTAAAAACACCTTGGTCGCCCTTTTGGGAAGAGGTCTTAATGATATCGTCTAGAGAATGGTTCGCATAATCATTATCTTTGATCAAACCATTAAGATTATCCACATAGGCCTGGTGATGTTTTCCATAATGATAATCAAGGGTATCTGAGGAAATATGCGGCGCTAAAGCATCGCGCGCATAGGGAAGATCTGGAAGAGAAATGGACATAAAGTCAGCCTTTCAAAGTCTATCATTTTTATTCAAGCCCCATGGGCCCGAGTGCTTATGAGGTCAACGTCATATCGACTTATTCGTTCACCCTCATAAGGAATTGTTTTCTAAAATAGCCATCCCTTTTTTGACGGCGGGACGCTGCCCTAGACTGACCATATAGGTTTGAAGGTGGGGGAAGTCCTCTAGATTGATTAAATTTCGTCTTTTAAAAACGCCTTCCATGGCTTTGATCCAAGGATAAGTGGCAATATCCGCAATGGAATAATCGGGACCGGCAAGATAGGCATGTTGTGACAATTGGTCTTCCATGACGGTGAGAAGTCGTCGGCTTTCATCGGTAAACCGGTCAATGGCATAGGGAATTTTTTCTTCTGCTTGCACGAAATGATAGAGCTGTCCAAAATTGGGGCCAATCCCGCCCATCTGCCAGTGGAGCCATTGATTGATTTTTGCCCGCTTTGCCAAGGTTTGTCCGCCAAGGGGGCTGTTTGCTTTCTCGGTAAGATATTGGAGGATGGCCCCGGATTCAAAGACAGCTAAACGATCTCCTCTCTCATCTATATCAACAATCGCTGGAATTTTTCCATTCGGCGAGATCTGAAGGAAGCTTTCGGCTTTTTGTTCACCTTTGGAGATATTTATGGAATGTATTTCGTATGTTAAGCCTAATTCCTCAAGTAAAATTGAGGGCTTTTTCCCATTGGGTGTTTTCCATGTATAAAGCTCAATCATGATAATTTACTTCTTTCTCTTGCAAACCATATAAAGAATTCTTTATATGAATTGGAAACTTAAAGGTGAGGCTTATGTCACTTAATCAAAATAGAGAAGCACGGGCAGCGCAACTTCGAGATGCCCTATCGAAACGCATCCTTATTTTAGATGGGGCGGCGGGGACAATGATCCAACGTCGCAAGCTGACCGAGGCTGATTATCGGGGGGAGCGTTTTGCCGATTGGGGCCAAGATGTGGGGGGGAATAACGATCTTTTGAATATTACACGCCCTGACATCATTTCAGATATGCATGAGCAATATCTAGCGGCGGGGGCTGATATTGTGGAAACAAATACCTTTAGTTCCACCACCATCGCCCAAGCTGATTACGCCATGGAAGATTTGGCCTATGAGTTTAATGTGGAGGGGGCAAAGCTTGCCCGTGCTGCGGCAGATGCCGCATCTACAGAGGACAAGCCGCGCTTTGTGGCGGGGGCCATTGGGCCCACAAATCGCACAGCCTCTATCAGTCCCGATGTGAATGACCCTGGCGCCCGGAACACAGATTTCCAGGAGTTATCAAATGCCTACAAAATGGCAGGGAAGGGGTTAATTGAAGGAGGGGTCGATACTTTTCTGATTGAAACCATCTTTGATACCCTAAATGCGAAGGCAGCGGTTTTTGGGATAGAAGAGTTATTTGAAGACCTGGGCTTTCGTATTCCCATTATGCTTTCTGTGACGATTACGGACCAATCAGGGCGGACCTTATCGGGCCAGACCGCCACCGCCTTTTGGAACTCTGTCCGCCATTCAGCGCCCCTTTCCGTAGGGGTGAATTGTGCCATGGGCCCTGATTTAATGCGGCCTTATGTGGAGGAATTATCCTCCGTTTCTGATGTGTTTGTGTCCGCTTATCCCAATGCGGGGCTACCCAATGCCTTTGGCGAATATGATGAAACCCCTGAAAGTATGACGGCACATTTAAAAGAATGGGCCGAAAGCGGCCTTGTCAATGTCCTTGGCGGCTGTTGCGGTACCACGCCGGACCATATCCGGGCCTTTGCTGACGCGGTGGAAGGATTGCCCCCTCGTCGCCCTGCGCCAACCCCCACCTCGATGGAGCTTTCCGGGCTTGAGCCTATGGTCATGGGGTAAAATCCCCATCCCCTCCATCACGTCCCTGATGTTAATAATCTTGCCTTAAAAAAGATATATTAAGAGGTTAGATTTCCGTAGCGCTTATCTGTAGAGATCTATGGACAGCCATACAGGTGAGTGGAGATAGGGTGATGCCGCGGCAATTTTCTTTGTTGGTTTTTATCATAGGGGTCTTTTTGACCGCCTGTTCAGGGGACCGCGCGCCTGCCATTACCTATAGCCAAGACCAGATTAATCGGGGGGCACAAGCATTCGTGACTTGCGGGGTATGTCATGCAAAAGAGCCTAATGCTTCCACCCCAGCGGGTCCCACCCTTTGGCGTATCTATGGCGCGAAGGCAGGACAAAAAGAAAATTACACCTATTCAGCGGCACTTTTAGAAGCAGACCTTATTTGGGATGCGCCAACCTTAGATGCCTATTTGGAAAACCCAAATACAGCTTTGCCAGGCGGGAAAATGTTATTTCCAGGCATTTCTAATAATGAAACGCGTACGGATATTATTGCCTATTTGAGTACCCTAAGATAATCCTTCACAAGAATTTTAAAGAGACGTCTATTACCAAAACATCCCCTGCTATGTCCGAGAAATTTCAAAAAATGGTGACCCGTCGCAACTTAATGGTGGGCGGGGCCACCGTTGCGGTTGCTGGCGTGGGGGCCCTTAGCTTGACAAAGGGGTCATCAGGCCACCCTCTTTTTGGAGAGGTCAACCCACAAGACGCCACGGATTTGGGCGATGGCTTTTACAGCTTGGATGGGTGGATTTTATCTGAAGCCGATATGGCTTCGCTTAAGGGGGAGTAAGGCGCGTGCTGAAGGATCTAAGCAAGATTGAACAGTCCCCTTTTGACGGGCAATATGATGTATGTGTTGCCGGCTCTGGCCCTGCGGGAATGACGGTGGCCCTAAAAATGGTGGAGACGGGCGCACGGGTTTTATTGCTGGAGGCAGGGGGGGAAAGCTATAGCGAACAATCCCAAGCCTTTTACCAAGGCAATTCAATTGGCAGTCGGAATTATTACGGGGTCCAATCATGTCGGCTCCGCTATCTTGGCGGCACGTCGGGCCATTGGGCAGGGCGCTGTGCCCTCTTTGATCCTATTGATTTTGAAGAGCGGGATATTTTCGATCTTCCCGGCTGGCCAATATCCTATGAGGAGACCTATGAGCACCTCAAAGAAGCACTCGATATTTTAGATGTGGAAGGGGATCCTCTAACGCGGGATACACCTGCCGCCTGGGAATCTGATCGAATGATGGCGGTGGCCAAGGGGCGAAGTACGCCCACAAGATTTGGGGAGAAATATCGCTCAGCTCTTCAGGGAACTGAAAATCTTGACGTGGTTACCCATGCGAATCTCACGGATATGACGCTATCAGAGGATGGTACACAGATCATCGCTGCTGAAGTGAGAGGGTATGACAATCAAATTTACCCTGTGAAGGCAAAATATTATATTCTTGCGATGGGCGCCCTTGAAAATGCCCGCTTTTTATTAAATGCAAATTCGCAAATGCCGACAGGCTTGGGGAATACGCATGATTTCGTAGGCCGATGCTTTATGGAGCATTTGGACATCAAATTGGGGCGTTTTTTATCGACGAATGATGCCTTTTGGCAAACGATTGAGGGGCGCGGCAATGGAAAGCTGGGCCTTAATCCTCATAAGGATGTTCTCACCAGGCGGCAGCTTGGAAACT
>JBCCMT010000080.1:0-7903 GCA_039026195.1 Pseudomonadota bacterium
ATGGGCATGAGGTGGTGCCCTCTGCGCCGCTTGTGCCGCAAAATGACCCCAGTCTTCTCTTCACCAATGCGGGCATGGTGCCCTTCAAAAATGTTTTCACCGGGGCAGAGACGCGGGATTATGTCCGCGCGGCCTCCTCCCAAAAATGTGTGCGGGCCGGGGGCAAGCATAACGACCTTGATAATGTGGGCTATACGGCGCGGCACCACACTTTTTTTGAGATGCTCGGCAATTTCAGCTTTGGCGATTATTTCAAAGCTGAGGCGATTAAAAACGCCTGGGCGCTGCTAACCGATAATTTCGGTTTACCGGCGGAGAAGCTGCTGGTCACGGTATATCATACCGATGATGAGGCTTTTCATTTATGGAAGCAGGTGGCAGGCCTGCCCGATGAGCGGATTATCCGTATCTCCACAGATGATAATTTTTGGTCCATGGGGGACACAGGCCCATGCGGGCCGTGTTCGGAGATTTTCTATGACCATGGACCGGAGATCCCCGGCGGCCCGCCCGGCTCACCGGAGGAGGATGGCGACCGGTTTGTGGAGATATGGAATCTGGTCTTCATGCAGTTCGAGCAGCAGGCGGACGGCGAGAAAATGCCACTGCCCAAGCCCTCTATTGATACCGGCATGGGGCTAGAGCGGATTGCGACAGTTCTTCAGAATGTTCATAATAATTATGACACGGATCTTTTCCAAACCCTTATCAAAGCGTCAGTAGATGTGACAGGCCGAGAAGCAGCAGAGGATGACCTCATCGCCCACCGCGTGATTGCAGACCATCTACGGGCCTCCTCTTTCTTGATCGCTGATGGGGTGACCCCGTCAAATGAGGGCCGCGGCTATGTTTTGCGGCGGATCATGCGCCGGGCCATGCGCTATGCAAATAGCTTAGGCGCGAAGGACCCACTGCTTACGCAGTTGGTCCCTGCGCTGGTGGAGGAGATGGGCGGCGCCTTTCCTGAATTGGTTCGGGCACAAACCATCATCGCGGATACCTTGCGGGTAGAAGAAGAGCGGTTCTCTGATCTCTTGGCACGAGGCCTCAAGCTTCTTTCGGAGGAGACGGCAAAGCTCTCCACTGGCGGGACGCTGCCAGGGGAAACAGCGTTCAAGCTTTATGATACTTACGGCTTTCCCCTAGACCTTACTGAAGATGCCCTTCGCCGGGAAGGATTTGCGGTGGACCAGGCGGGCTATGATGCCGCCATGCAAGAGCAGCGGGCGCGGGCGCGCGCTAACTGGTCCGGCTCCGGCGATGCGAGCTCAGAGAAGATTTGGTTTGATGTGCTGACCGAAACGGCGCCAACGGAATTTATTGGGTATGTACATGAGGCAGCTGACGCCCATGTCACCGTCCTGGTGGTGGAGGGTGAGCGGGCGGAAAGCGCATCTGCGGGGGCAACGATACAATTTGTGGCCAACCAAACCCCTTTTTATGCTGAATCTGGCGGGCAAACGGGCGACACCGGCACAGCCACGACTGAGGGCGGGGCCCGCCTGACCATCACCGATGTGAAAAAGGCCGTAGGCAAGCTCCATGTGCATCACGCCCAAATGGAAGAGGGGGAGGTCAAGCCGGGTGATGTCATCCGCCTCAAGATTGATGCCCCCCGCCGTGCGCAAGTGAAGTCGAACCACTCGGCCACCCATTTGCTCCATGCTGCTTTGCGCCATCAACTGGGGGAGCATGTGACCCAGAAAGGGTCATTTGTGGGGCCGGACAGTTTCCGTTTTGATTTCTCCCATAATAGTGGTCTTTCAAATGTGGAAATTGATGACCTTGAAAAAGAGGTGAACGAAATCATCCGACAAAATGCGGGTGCTGAGGTTTCGATTTTGCCCTATGAGGATGCTATCGAGGCGGGTGCCATGGCCCTCTTCGGCGAGAAATATGATGATGAGGTACGGGTCTTGCGCCTTGGGGATCAACCGGATGATCCGTCTAGACCTTATTCGATGGAGCTGTGCGGGGGCACCCATGTGGACAGAGTGGGGGATATTGCCCTGTTTGTTATCACCTCAGAGGGGGCAGTCGCCTCTGGCATTCGCCGGATTGAGGCGGTGACAGGGGAGGCGGCTCGGCAATATCTTAAGCAACAAGCTGCCATCGCCAGCCAAGCCGCAGCAAGCTTAAAAACAAAAATAGCTGATTTGCCTGCCCGTGTGGAAGCCCTGACAGAGGAGCGCAAGCGTCTGGAAAAAGAGCTTGTGGCGGCGAAGAAAAAAGCCGCCATGGGCGGTGGCGGAAAGCCGAGTACAGAAGAAATAGGCGGGGTGATCTTCACCGGCCAAGTGCTTGACGGTATCCCCGCAAAGGAATTGCGGGGTCTCATTGCGGACGCGGTTAAGGCTCATGACAATGCGGTGGCGGCGTTTATCTCCACCAATGACGGAAAGGCAAGTGTCTCCATCGGTGTCGGGCCCGCTGCGGTAGATGCCGTGAAGGCGCCGGATTTGGTCAAGCTTGCTGTGGAAACCCTTGGCGGTAAAGGCGGCGGCGGAAAGCCAGAGCTTGCCCATGGCGGCGGGCCACAGGGGGACAAGGCCGAAGACGCGATCGCAGCGATTAAAGAGGCTTTAAAATAAGGCGAGCAGTAAAAGTAAGGTTTGTATGCTTAGGGTGGTATTTTTCGCCTAACCTGCTATATTTTATATATGCATGACACAAAAGACAAAATAGGTACCGGTAGGTCATCTGATCAAACTACTGAAAAATTGTCTCCTGAACAAAATCAATTGTTCAAAGATAAAGTTCAATATGCACTGCAGCAGGCGAAATCTGGTAAGTTATCTTATCGTTCTCTCGATAGGGTGGCTGAGAAGTATTCTGTAGATGCACGTTAGGTTTTCTAATCTTGCTGAAGACGATTTACAGCAGATTAGAAATTATTTAGCCCCTAAAAATAAAGCCGCTTGTGATCGTCAAATTACAGCTATTCTCACAACCATTTACCAGCTTGAACAATTTCCTATATTAGGTCGAGAGGGGAGAGTGGCGGAAACACGAGAATTATCTGTACCACGAACCCCGTTCATCGTCGTATACTGGCTACCTGACCAATATAATGTCGATATCCTACGCATTCTGCACGAACGTCAAGATTGGCCGCCGACAGAAGACTAATCAAACAAACTTGAAACACTCTCTTCATTCGCAATGCGGCGAATGGCCTCTGCGAGCAAACGGTCTACACTGACGGTTTCAATTTTATCTGCTTTTTCTTTATCCTTTTTATTGCCGATGGTGTCACTGACCACCAACCGGGTAAGGTTGGAGGAGGACTGTACCCGCTCCACCGCTTTTCCTGATAGCACCCCGTGGGTGACATAGGCTGAGACACTCGCCGCACCACGGGCCACAAGGGCATCCGCCGCATTGACCAAGGTGCCGCCAGAATCCACAATATCGTCAAAAAGAATGCAGTGTTGCCCCTCCACATCGCCGATGATATTCATCACCTCAGCCTTCCCGGGCTCAGGCCGTCTTTTATCGACAATGGCTAAAGTGGCATCCCCTAGGCGTTTTGATAAGGACCGTGCACGGACCACACCCCCCACATCGGGGGAGACAATGCACAGCTTTCCCCCGCCCCCATTATAGGTGGCGCGGATATGCTTTTCCATTTCTTTAACGGCATAAAGATTATCCGTAGGAATATCAAAAAACCCTTGGATTTGTCCGGCATGAAGGTCGATGGTCAATACCCGATCTGCCCCTGCGGTGGTGATCAAATTGGCCACTAACTTTGCCGAAATGGGGGTGCGGGGTCCCGCCTTTCGGTCTTGCCGCGCATAGCCAAAATAAGGGATCACCGCCGTGATGCGACTTGCCGATGCACGGGAAAGGGCATCGATGATAATCAGCAATTCCATCAAATGGTCATTGGCGGGGCAAGAGGTGGACTGGATGACAAACACATCCTCCCCCCGCACATTTTCTTTGATTTCGACCCAAACCTCTGAATCGTTAAACCGTTGAACTTCGGCTTTGGTGAGGGGGGTGTCGAGGCGTTTGGCAATCGCCTCCGCTAATCCTGGGTTGGCATTCCCTGCGAGGAGCTTCATGGGCACATCGTCCTTTATTACGCAAATATCATATTTGTCTCGTGACGGTATCGTGACAAAGTTTCAACCATCTTTCCGCACAATTGCTGAAAGATTTCGGCCATAGGCATCTAGTCCCGCTTTTCGGGAAGCGCGATAGCTAAAATAGGTCTCAGGAGAGGTGAGGGTGCACCCCCCCACATCATCAATATGGGCGGGGGGAATGCCCGCTGCCTCTAGTCGCCACCGCACAAAGCCCACATGATCATAAATTGATTTCCCTGGCTGTGCCCCAGTGGTCAAAAACCGTTTGGCCTCAGGATATATGCGGCATAGAGCCTCCACCAAATCCTCCCCCACCTCAAATAAAGGCGCGCGGAGGCAGGGACCAATGGCACATTTCAAATCGCTGACCTTCGCACCCTTCTCTACCATAAGGCTGATGGTGGCCTCTAAGATACCCGCCAAACTGCCTCGCCATCCCGCATGGGCCGCGCCGACAAGGCCGGACCCGGCAAATAACACCGGCACACAATCAGCTGTGAGCACCCCCACCGCGACCCTCGCTTTGGCTGTCACTAGGGCATCGGCATGAATGGGCGCAGAGGGCAGCTCACTGACAAAAGCGGCCTTAGCAGAGTGGGTTTGATAAGCGGTGATCAGGGTTTGCGCCCCCAACGCCATCATGCAGCGGTCACGGTTTTCTTGAACCTTCGCGCGGTCGTCCTTTGACCCAAAGCCGGTATTCAGACTTTCAAAGATATCTTCACTGACCCCGCCATGGCGCCCGAAAAAGCCATGTACGCTATCGCCTAAAAGGGGAGATCGTTGATATGTGGGCTGCATCGAGATTGTCAAGAAAATCCAGGGGGTTCATCAAAACCGGGGGAGGAAAGGGAGAGAACCTTAAACAAGGTGCCCATGGCATCGGGGTCTGATAACCGTCCGGCCCCGGATTGAATATCTGCACGTTTATTGTCGTCTTCTATTCCATTGCACAGCACTTCTAATCGCTGTTGCAACCCTAACCGGTTTAAAAAATCCCCTTGCCTTACGGGGCCATCTACGCGGATATCTGCCGCCCGCCCGGCCCGGGCAAGGGCAGAGAAATCCACATGGGCCGTTACATCAGCAAGACCAGGGCTGGCCAGCGGGTGCCAATAGTCATGGCGTTTTACCGCCTGGAAGGTGTCTCCAAACCCTGGACGGCCATGGCCATAGTCAATGATCAGCATTCGGCCCTTATGGGCTTTTAGTCGCTCGGCCAAATCCAAAACCACGGCTTCCCCCGCCGCGCAATATTCAAAAATATCTTCAGGTTTAGCACTAGAGGGCGCGCCGGGGGGGGAGGGATATTTCTCCTCAGACAAGACAAAGCAGAGACTTTTCCCATCGGGCGTATGGCCCACCAGACGCTCACGCCATGGGGTCTCGCCCACGTCTGCGGTGCGCATAAATTGGCGGATGGGCAGGCAATCAAAAAACTCATTCGCCACCAGCAGGGTGGGGGCGGCGGGAATATCCTCCAATTGGTCAATCCAGGTGATGCGATCATGCCATGGGTCCAAAACCCGCTGTTGCTTCACCCGAAGACGGCCTGAGGTCTCAAGCATATAAATACGAGCCGCATTGATGAAAGGCGGCATCACTTGACCCACCCGTAAGATGTCCGCCATCAAGGTGCCGCGCCCAGGGCCCAGCTCCACCAGGTTAAAGAGGGAGGGGGAGCCCATGGTTTGCCAGGCATCAATCAACCAAGCGCCAATCAACTCGCCAAAAATTTGGCTAATCTCTGGGGCGGTGGTGAAATCCCCATCCTGACCAAAGGGGTCTTGGGTGGTGTAATAGCCATGCTGCGCGTGACATAGCGCATCATGCATAAAATCACCCACGCTGATGGGGCCATTCTCCGCAATCAACGTCAGAAGGCGTTCTTCAAGGGCAGTGGTTTGGGGGGCAGTGTCAACGGGCGCAGGGGAATCATTCATAGCAGTGCTTTATCTTGTTTCTTGGCACGGATGAAGAGCCAAGCCCCAACTACAACCATAGGGAGTGAAAGCATCATCCCTCGCGTTAAAAATCCTAAGGGCGATGTGAAATCATAATTGTCCGGCTCGCGAAAAAATTCGACGAAAAAGCGGGAGGCGCCATAGCCGGCCAGAAAAATACCGATGGTTGCGCCTTTAAACCGCAGGATATGAAGGCGCGTCACCGCCATCCGAATAAGAAAGAATAGGACTAGCCCTTCTAAAATCGCCTCATAAAGCTGACTTGGGTGCCGGGCCACCACATCTTCCGCGTAAATCCAGCTTTCTTGGAGGGGGCTGTAATATTGGGGGAATTTGACCGCCCAGGGAACATCACTAGGGCGGCCATATAGCTCTGCATTGATGAAATTGGCGATACGCCCAAAAAAGAGACCAATGGGCGCTGCACAGGCAAAAAGGTCGCCCACCGCAAAGGCAGAAAGCTTGTGCTTCCGTGTAAATATAAAGGTGGCAAGAGCAACACCTATCAACCCCCCGTGAAAGGACATGCCCCCTTGCCATATGGCCAGGGCATCTGGGATGGGAAGAAAACCAAAAATGCGGGGCCACTCCCCAAAGGGCGTGCTGAGCAATTCAGGGCGGTAAAACAGAACAAAGCCTAAGCGGCCCCCCAAAATAATGCCTAAGGTGACATAGAAAAGAACATCGTCCAATTGCTCTTTTGTCAGTGGCGGCGTGCCGCTCACTTTTGGCGTAGAGGGAGAAGACCAAAGCTGCGGCTGGCGGATAAGCCGTGTGAGATACCACCATCCTAAGGCAATCCCAGCAATATACGCCAGCGCATACCAGCGAATAGCGACGGGACCAATTTGCAAGAGAACGGGGTCAATATTGGGGTAGGGCATCAAAAGCCTCATCGCACGTTAGGAAACTCTCCTTTAGCGCGTAAGAGGGAAGACGCAAGCAATAGGGGGTAAATAGATCTCGGACCCTCTCCTCTTTAAGAGATGAAAGAAAGGGCCCGAGGGGGGGAGAAATTTAGACTTCAGGAACCAATACGGCATCTACCACATGGACAGTCCCGTTAGAGGCATCCACATCTGCGATGGTCACATTGGCAACCCCGCCCTTTTCATCTGTGACGGTGACGCCTGCGTCTGAAACCGTCACCGTCAGAGTATCACCGCTTACGGTGGTTAAATTCACACTGCCGCCATTGGCACTTGCCACTAAAGCTAGGTCCGTGGACGTTAAGTCTGCCGCCACCACATGAGCTGTAAGTACACGTTGGAGTTGCTCTTTATTTTCAGGTTGTAGCAGAGTATCCACTGTAGACTGAATGGCCGCGAACCCCTCATTGGTTGGTGCAAAGACTGTAAATGGCCCTTCACCACTTAATGTTTCAACAAGATCCCCAGCTGTAACGGCCGCAACGAGGGTGGAAAGAGCATCTGTTGCCACTGCTTTATCAACAATGGTCTTTTTCTTCCCATAGTTTTTCTTTTCCATCTTAGCTGTTTTGTCTTTATGATTATCAAAAGCCATCGCCGGTGTTGCTGCGAGTGTGAATGCAGCGGTCGCTACCATCAAAGATTTTAACATAAAATAATATCCTCTATACCTTGTATCTGAAATAACTGACAATCCGATCAGTACAATTATGAAGTATGGTGAATGAACTTAATGTCAAATAACGCCTGCTTCACGCCAAGAAGATTCAGTGGATAAAATGACGCAAAGGGCAGGCATGGCCCTATTGCTAGGTATGCAAACTGAATTATGTCATTTTTGTGATTTTATTTGATGAGCAAAAGTCTTATGGTTTTGCCTTAAAATTAAAGCCTTTCCAGGCAAAGCCTGACCCGG
>JBCCMT010000081.1:0-7883 GCA_039026195.1 Pseudomonadota bacterium
AGAGGGAACTTATAGCGAAGAGAAAGCTAACAAAGTAAGTATGATTTTTAAGGAATTACAAAAATAGATCTTTAAAAGTCTCTATGTTTTAGAGGTTATTTCAATTAGAAACTCTATTTTTCAGCTTGCGAACAACTATCCTTTCTGTAATAAAAAATTTTTATAAAGTAGTTTTCGGGGCATATCCTATGAATTTTAGATCTCTCGCAGGCGTAACTGCTGTAGCATCACTTTGTGTTTTATCGGCTGGATGCGCAACAAAACGCTATCCTATGGCTACAGAATTATCTCCTGCGCAGGCAGAGCTGATGACGTGCAGAGAACTAATGCTAGCCAAAACAGAAATTGACCAAGTTGAAGCCAAAATTACTGATACAGCAACAACGGATTGGCGTTCTGTAGCTGGTTTTTTAGGTGATTATGGTATTGGTAATGCGATGGCGAAAAGTGAAGCCGAAAAGGCATTATCTGACCGGAAAATGAGCATTGACGCTGCCATGGTGAGTAAACGCTGTGGATCAATAAATATGATGGAAAAAACAGGAGCAGATAGCTAAGATAAAAATTGGCGCTATACTTTTAGTTTCTCTTGCCATCTTAAAACATTCAAGGCATTCGCTTTGAATGTCTCGTTTATCGACCCGATTTGAAGAATTACGCGCGAAAGACCAAGCGGCTTTTATCCCCTTTTTGATGGCGGGGGACCCTTCACCTGAAGAGAGCTTGGATATCCTCAAACGCCTCCCCGCAGCGGGGGCAGATATCATCGAAATCGGCGTTCCCTTTACCGACCCCATGGCCGATGGCCCCGCCATTCAAGCGGCAGGCCTTCGCGCCCTTAAAGCGGGGCAAACCCTCCCTAAAATCCTTGATTTAGTGAGATCATTTCGGAAAGAAGATGACAACACCCCCCTTGTGCTGATGGGGTATTATAATCCCTTCTATATCTATGGGGTGGAGGCTTTTCTTAAAGATGCGGTGGATGCTGGGGTTGATGGCCTTATCATTGTCGATCTCCCCCCCGAAGAGGATGAAGAACTTTGCCTGCCTGCGCGAGCGGTGGGCCTAGATTTCATCCGTCTTGCCACCCCCACCACCAATGACAAACGCTTGCCCACGGTGATCAAAAATACGTCCGGCTTTGTGTATTATGTCTCTGTAGCGGGCATTACAGGGGCCAAAACAGGGGAGGCTGCCACTGTGGATCAAGCTGTTCAGCGCCTGCGCAAGGCCTCAAACCTGCCCGTGGCCGTGGGGTTTGGCATTAAGACAGAAGAACGCGCCGCTGAGGTGGCCAAAGTGGCCGATGCGGTGGTGGTGGGCTCTGCCCTTGTGGATACCCTTGCCCAATCCCTATCTTCAGGTGTCAAAACAGCTTCAGATCAAACGATAAAGTTGGCAGAACAGCTCGCGCACGCTATCAAATCAGCAAGAAAATAAGGGTATCCTGTTTCCATGAACTGGCTTTCTGACATCACCCCGCCCGGCATTAAAAAGATTTTTCGTCAACAGGACGAACAAGGTGACACCCTTTGGACGAAATGTAGCTCCTGCGGAGAGATGATTTTCGTCAAAGATTTAGAGGCAGCGCATCATGTCTGTCCCCATTGTGATCATCACATGCAGATTGATCCCAAGGCCCGTCTTGATCTTTTATTTGGTGCCAATAAATGGGCCCCGCTCGATCTGCCCGATGTGACGGATGACCCCCTAAAATTTAAAGATACCAAAAAATATGCAGATCGGCTGAAGGACTATCGGAAAAAAACAGGTGAGAAAGATGCCCTTGTCATCGGCAAAGGGGATTTGAACGGTCTGCCCGTGGTCGCCGTGGTCCAAAATTTTGCCTTTATGGGCGGCTCGATGGGCATGGCCTTAGGCGAAGGTATTATCGCTGCGGCCGAGGCTGCGGTTGAGGCAAAGGCCCCTCTCATCGTGTTTACCGCATCCGGCGGCGCCCGGATGCAAGAGGGGATTTTATCCCTCATGCAAATGCCGCGGACCACCATTGCCGTTCAGATGATGAATGACGCAAAACTCCCTTATGTGGTGGTTCTGACCCACCCCACCACCGGCGGGGTCACCGCCTCCTACGCCATGTTGGGGGATGTGAATTTGGCGGAACCCGGCGCCTTGATCGGATTTGCCGGCCCCCGGGTCATTGAGCAAACCATTCGGGAAAAACTACCCGAAGGCTTTCAGCGCTCTGAATATTTATATGATAAAGGGATGGTGGACCAAGTGGTGCACCGCCATCAGTTGGCTGAAATGCTCTCCTCTCTCCTCTCTGTATTGATGAAAGCAGAGAAAAAAGTCACCCTACCTGCGAATGATGAAGGCGAAGTTGAGCACTTAAGGGACGAAGAGTTGCCCAAAGCGGCGGAGTGAGATGATCCCCCAAACCGCAGCGCAGGCCCAAATCGAAGCTATTTTGGAAGGGTTTGCAGACCGCAGCCCCCAAGAAATCATTCTCGGGCTCGACCGTATCACGGATGCGTTAAGCCGCCTTGGTAACCCCCATGAAAAATTGCCCCCTGTTATTCACGTGGCAGGGACGAATGGGAAGGGATCAACTATTGCCTATATGCGGTCTATATTATCTGCAGCAGGATTAAAGGTGCATGTTTTCACTTCTCCCCATCTTGTGTGCTTTAATGAACGCATTGTTCTGAACAATGAAAATATCAGTGATGAAAAACTTGCAAGCTTGCTAGCACGCTGTGAAAGTGCGGCGGGGGATTTACCCTTAAGCTATTTTGAAGCTGTGACGGCGGCGGCATTTTTAGCCTTCGCTGAAACCCCAGGGGATGTGGTCTTGCTGGAAACCGGGTTAGGCGGACGATTGGATTCAACAAATGTCATTGACCGCCCGCGCGCCACCACCATCACCCCCATTGGCTATGACCATCAAGCCTGGCTGGGGGAGACCTTAGAGGAAATTGCTGGGGAAAAAGCCGGCATTTTAAAGCCGGATGCCCCCTTTATCACCGGCCCCCAACGGGCGGATGCCTTGGGGGTATTGCGGTCTCGCGCCTTAGCAATTGGGGCAAAGCCGTTTATTTACAATGAGGATTGGACGGCGCGATCCGAAAACGGACGATTGGTGTATGAGGATGAAACAGGTCTTTATGACGTCAGCGCCCCTCGGCTGCTTGGCAGCCATCAGTTTGATAACGCCGCCACCGCCCTGGCCACGCTCAAGGCAGCAGGCTTAGCGCCAGACCAGCCCCATATTTCAAAAGGCCTAGAAGAGGCATTTTGGCCCGCGCGGATGCAACGCCTCACCGAAGGCCCTCTTGTCACCCTTGCGGAGCGCCATGAGGGGGAGGCCGCTGAGCTGTGGCTTGATGGGGGGCACAACCCCCACGCCGCGAGGGCCTTGGCCCGAACCCTTGCAGATCTTGAGGAACGAAGCCCAAAGCCCCTTATCTTGATTGCGGGGATGCAGAAAAACAAAGACGCAAACGGATTTTTCACCGCCTTTGAAGGGCTGGCCTCCACTGTCTTTACGGTGGAAGCTGGGAGCGGGGCCCCTTGGCCAAAGGATGAATTAGCGCGCGTCGCGCAAGAGGCTGGCCTGCCTGCGGAACCTGCAGACAGTATAGAGGCCGCCATCCACCAAGCTTTGACAGATACTGGCCGTTCTGGTGAAGGGATGCCACGGCTTTTCATTTGCGGCTCCCTCTATTTAGCGGGACAGGTGCTAGAGGAAAATACATGAGCGCTAGAGAGAAAACCCCCATTTTGTCTTTAACCAGACTTCCCCATGGGGAGGGTCTGTCCCTGCCGTCTTACGAAACCGCTGGCGCCGCAGGGGCAGACCTTCGCGCCGCCTTGCCTGAAGGGGAGGTTGTGACCTTAGCCCCGAAGGAGCGGACATTGATCCCCACAGGGCTCAAAATGGCGATACCAGAAGGGTATGAAGTGCAAATTCGCCCCCGCTCTGGGCTTGCCGCAAAACATGGCATCACCGTTGCCAATGCACCGGGCACGATTGATTGGGATTATCGGGGGGAGGTGAAAGTCATTTTGATCAACTTGGGGCAAGACGATTTCACCATTACCCGAGGCGAACGGGTTGCCCAAATGGTCATCGCCCCTGTTACCCAGTGCCAGTTTAACGAAGTCGATACCCTGCCAAACACAGCCCGCGGTGAAGGGGGCTTTGGGTCCACCGGGAAATGAGCCTCTCATCTTCAGAACGGGAACGATATAAGCGGCATCTTTACCTGCCTGAAATGGGGGGACAGGGTCAGCAAAAGCTGAAAGCGGCACGGGTTCTCATTCTGGGGCTGGGGGGGCTGGGCTGTCCCATCGCCACCTATCTGACCGCCGCCGGCATCGGCACACTAGGCCTATGTGATGGCGACCGGGTTGAGCTCTCCAACCTGCAACGCCAACCCTTATATACAACCAAAGATATCAGCCACCCAAAGGTGGAGGTGGCAGCAAAGGCTTTGCAGGCCCTTAACCCTGAGGTGAATTTCCAACCCTACCCAACTTTTATGACGGAGACGAATGCAGAAGATCTGATCAAAGACTATGACTTGGTCATTGAAGGGTTAGATCGCTATGCACCGCGCTATATTTTAAACCAGGCGTGCCTTAATTTGAAAAAACCTTTTTTGTCCTGCGCCATTGGTAAGTTTGACGGCCAAATCGCTTTATTTGAACCCGGACGAGCCCATAAACCTTGTTATCGCTGTCTTGTCCCTAGCGCCCCTACGGATGAGGCCCTTTGTGAGACAGAAGGGGTTCTAGGCGCGACCCCCGGGGTGGTGGGGAGCTTAGCGGCGCTAGAGGCCATCAAATGGATCGTAAAGATGGAGGGGGCCTTGTCCGGGCACCTGTTAATTTATGATGGACTACGCAGCCATTTGCGCAAATTAACCCTCCCTAAGGACCCTCAATGCCCCACATGCGCCGCCCTTGCATAATCCCCTCCCCCCCCCGCGCGCTTTTGTCCATTGCGCTTTTTCAAAAGCTAAGGCACAATTTAAAATTGTGAAGTCACTGAAAGGAGGTGGTCCGATGTCGAGTCAGATCAATCAATGTCGGAATGAGTGTAACGAGATAGGTATAGGGAGAAGCAGCCTTTAACCTATACTCCTTCTTTTTATCTAAGGAGAATATAAATTCTTCCTTATCAAGATCACCGTTCTGACGGTATATCTGGCGGGGTTGCTCTTGTAAATTGATCATGTTGACAATGTCCCTCTCTTCTATGTCCATGATTATTTAAAGAGCAACCCTTCTTTTATGTGAGCTCCAGATGGGCAAAGAGAGCTTTTTTCGCGGGGTACAAATCTTTAGCAGCATATCGACTTAAAATTGTTTCTCGTGCAGCGGCCCGCAAATGAGTTGCATTGTTTTTCAACGACAAAGCATAGTCCAAATCGTCCACAACTCTTTCATGATGCCTGTAATCTGTGAGAAGGCCATTTTTTTCGTGGGTCACCACTTCTTTCACAGGGGCCGTGTTGGACCCCAGGATAAGACATTCTGTACTCATTGCCTCTAACAAAGACCAGCTTAGAACAAAGGGGACCGTAAAATAGACGTGGACAGATGAAATTTGCAAAATTTTCCGATAGGTCGCGCGGGGCACAAGCCCTGTAAAAGTGATGCGGGACAAATCAAGATCACTCTTTTCCAACGCCTCTTGTTTATAGCTCGTGCCCGACGGCAAGGCGCGGCCGTAAACAGATCGGTCCTCCCCCACGATGATGGCCCTTAAATGAGGTCGGCGTTTTTGAATGGCAGCCAATGCGCGCATGAATTCTGGAAACCCCCGATAAGGCTCCATCCCCCGCGCCACATAAGTGACAATCTCATCCTCTTTTGTAAAAACATCCTCTCCTAAACGCACCTCGCCTGGGTCTGTCGGCGCAAAGAGATCCGTATCGATCCCATCATGCATCACCCGTAATTTTTCCTGAAAGATCGTCGGGAATTGCTTTGCTTGATATTGGGTGGGCACAAGGCCCAAATCGCAGGAGATCAGATCTGTCACAATAGGGGCGTTCCGCATACGCTCTTGCGCATTTTCCAATGGCGCCCGGTGGGTCCCATTGAGAAACGTAATATCATCTGCCCTCCCCTGATAATACCATTCAAAATAGCCGACATATTTGGCATCACCCCAAATATCTTTTAAAAACAACCCTGGCCCCCATCCAGAATGGGCCACAATGATATCAGGCGTATACCCTCTTTTATGGTGAAGATGCTGTGCCACCTCTAGGGCGGAGGTCCCTGTGACCACCGCTTTACCGGTGGAGGCTAAAAAGGGATGCCGGACTTTATATTCAGCTTTAAGGGGGCGGTCTTGATAGACCACCGTATCTATCCCAGGGGCTTTTGCGCCAGGCCGCTGGGTCATAAAGGTGACATGCCAACCTTCTTTGGCCAAATATTGCCCGAAGGCACCAAATTGCGCGGGGAAATTATTATGGACAAATAAGATACGCATCAAGCTTATCTTTTAAACTTATTTTGCCTCTTGTGCCACCGCCAATAGGGCTTGCCCATAGGCACTCTTTTTAAGGCGGCCGGCCAGCCCTATAAACTGATCACGGTCAATAAACCCCTTTGCAAAGGCAATTTCCTCAGGGGACGCTACCAATAGCCCCTGCCGCTCTTGCACCGTTTGGATATAGTTCGCCGCTTGCAACATACTTTCATGGGTGCCCGTATCAAGCCAGGCATATCCGCGACCCAACTGCTCCACATCCAACCCCCCCTCCTCTAAATAGAGCAGATTTAGGTCCGTAATCTCTAGTTCCCCCCGGGGGGAGGGTTTAATTTGTTTTGCCTTTTCCACCACCGTGGCATCATAAAAATATAGTCCGGTCACCGCCCAATGGGATTTGGGGTGAGCCGGCTTTTCTTCAATAGTCTGGGCAACACCCTTTTCATCGAAGGAAACAACGCCATACCGCTCTGGGTCTTGCACATAATAGCCAAAAACCCGTGCGCCTGCGGTCAACGTCGCTGCGGCGTGTAGCTTTTCTTGCAGGCCCGCCCCGAAAAAGATATTATCCCCTAAAACAAGGGCGGCTGGGGCGCCATCTAGAAAAGCCTCCCCCAATAAAAACGCTTGCGCCAATCCATCCGGTGACGGTTGAACCACATAACTAAGGGAGATTCCCCACTGCTCCCCCGTTCCCAGAAGTTCAACAAATCGCGATTGCTCTTCAGGCGTTGTAATGATCAATATGTC
Organism: Pseudomonadota bacterium; assembly: GCA_039026195.1. GTDB lineage: Bacteria > Pseudomonadota > Alphaproteobacteria > Caulobacterales > Parvularculaceae > Parvularcula. The sequence continues at coordinate 7,223 of JBCCMT010000081.1, forward strand.
TTTTATCCCGGCAAGCATAAGCACCGAAAGCGGATAATAGATCATTGGCTTATCATAAATCGGCAAAAGCTGCTTTGATACGCTCATGGTCAAGGGGTGAAGCCGTGTCCCCGATCCCCCTGCGAGTATAATCCCCTTCATGATGCCTCTCCTTTTAAGACCGATGCCACGGTCGCTTCGATGGGGGCCTGCCAATCTGGTCGGATCAGCCCCTCAATCTGATCGATTTTTCGACAGTCCAAAACAGAAAATTGTGGGCGAGTGGCCGGTGTCGGATATTCAGCGGTAGAAATCGCTTCTAACTTGACCTCTATACTGGTTTGATGTTTCAAAACCTGAAATATCTCTGCCGCAAAGCCGTGCCAACTGGTCTGTCCTTTCGCCGTATAGTGATAAAGCCCAGGCGAGGCTGTTGCCTTTCCAGCCAGCTGAGCTTTTAGCAAAGAAAGGGCCCCTTGGGCGATATCTGAGGCATGGGTGGGGGTACCGATCTGATCATCAACGACCTTAAGATGTTTACGGTCTTTCCCTACCCGCAGCATCGTTTTTAAAAAGTTATGACCCTGATCACTATAGACCCAGGCGGTGCGTATAACTGTGCCGTGGGGACAAGAAAGCACCGCCTTTTCGCCCATATGCTTTGACATGCCATAGACACCTA
>JBCCMT010000082.1:0-7751 GCA_039026195.1 Pseudomonadota bacterium
CGCGCCGTTTGGTTTTTGGAAGTTTATTTGTTCTGGACCTTAGTTTTTAAACCGCGACCACAGGATGATAGCATGCCAACTATTCAACAGCTTATACGTAAACCACGGAAGCCAAAGAGAAAAATTAACAAGGTGCCGCACCTTGAGGGGAACCCTCAAAAGCGTGGCGTGTGTACCCGCGGGTACACCACGACACCGAAAAAGCCGAACTCGGCTTTGCGGAAGGTGGCAAAAGTTCGCCTCACTAACGGGTATGAGGTGATTAGCTACATCCCGGGTGAGGGGCATAATTTGCAAGAGCACTCTGTGGTCTTGGTTCGCGGTGGTCGTGTGAAGGACCTTCCCGGTGTGCGGTACCACATCCTCCGCGGGGTGTTGGATACGCAAGGCGTGAAGGATCGGAAGCAACGCCGGTCTAAATATGGTGCGAAGCGGCCTAAGTAACTGGAGCGAAGCGGAAGTTATCCCGGGCAAGGCAACGCCGCGATCCGGGATCTGGTGAAGAATTTGAAGATCGTTTGCAGATATGCGCGGTTTGAAGGATGAAATAAGATGTCACGTCGGAGAAAGGCTGAGAAACGGCCGGTTAACCCAGACCCTAAATTTCATGACAAGTCTGTCTCGAAATTTATGAATTACATCATGCTTGATGGTCGTAAGGCGGCCGCTGAGAAGATTGTTTATGGCGCCTTTGATCGGGTGGAGGAAAAGCTTCATCGCTCTCCTGTCGAGCTTTTCCGGGAAGCCCTTGATAATGTCACGCCGGCCCTTGAGGTGCGTTCACGTCGGGTGGGTGGGGCGACCTATCAGGTGCCTGTGGAGGTTCGTCCTGACCGGAAGGTTGCGCTTGCCATGCGCTGGATTATCGGCGCGGCGCGGAAGCGGAATGAGACCACTATGGTGGAGCGTCTTTCGAATGAATTGATGGACGCGGCCCAGAACCGTGGCGCGGCTGTGAAAAAACGTGAGGATACGCATAAAATGGCGGAAGCCAACCGCGCATTCTCTCATTATCGTTGGTAGAATTTTAGATAACGGGCGTTTGCCCAGAAGGCACTGACATGTCTCGCGAGTATAAAATTGAGGACTACCGGAACTTCGGGATCATGGCGCATATTGACGCCGGGAAAACGACGACGACGGAGCGTGTTCTTTATTACACCGGCAAAAGCTACAAAATCGGTGAAGTTCATGATGGCGCGGCCACTATGGACTGGATGGAGCAGGAGCAAGAGCGGGGGATTACCATTACCTCTGCGGCGACCACCTGTTTTTGGGAAGGGCGCGACGGCAAAAAGCGTCGGTTGAATATTATTGACACCCCAGGTCACGTGGATTTCACCATTGAGGTGGAGCGGTCCTTGCGGGTGCTTGACGGAGCTGTGGCGCTGCTTGACGGGAATGCGGGCGTTGAGCCGCAGACAGAAACCGTCTGGCGTCAAGGGGACAAATATAATGTGCCCCGCATGTTCTTTGTGAATAAAATGGATAAGATCGGTGCTGATTTTTATGCGTCAGTCGATTCAATCCATGATCGCCTCGCGGCGAAAACAGCCATTCTTCAATTGCCCATTGGGATGGAAAGTGATTTTAAAGGCGTTGTCGATCTGATTGAGATGGACGCCATCATTTGGAATGACGAAACCCTGGGGGCGTCTTTCGAGCGGGTTGAGATCCCTGATGATCTTAAGGAAAAGGCTGAAGAATATCGCGAGAAGTTGATCGAGACGGTTGTTGAGGTCGATGATGAGGCGATGGATGCTTATCTTGAGGGCAACATGCCTGACAATGATAAGATCCGTGAGCTGATCCGTAAGGGCACCATCAATGTTGATTTCCACCCTGTGCTTTTAGGGACGGCGTTTAAAAACAAAGGCGTTCAACCCCTCCTTGATGCGGTTGTGGATTTTCTTCCAAGCCCGCTTGATATCCCCGCCATTAAGGGGATTGTTCCTGATACCGAAGAGGAGGTGACCCGTCCGGCGTCGGATGATGAGCCTCTCTCCATGTTGGCCTTCAAAATTATGAATGACCCCTTTGTGGGGACGTTGACCTTCTGCCGGATTTACTCAGGGGCCCTCGAACAAGGGACATCTGTCGTGAACACCGTGAAGGGCAAGAAAGAGCGGGTGGGCCGGATGCTTCTTATGCATTCAAACTCCCAAGAAGAAATCAAAAATGCCTATGCGGGTGACATTGTGGCAATCGCCGGGCTGAAAGACACCACCACCGGGGACACACTCTCCACTTCAACAAAGCCTGTGATCCTTGAGCGGATGGAATTCCCAGAACCTGTGATTGAATTGGCAGTGGAGCCAAAAACCAAGGCAGACCAAGAAAAAATGGGTGTGGCGCTTCAACGCCTTGCGGCTGAAGACCCCTCTTTCCGCGTGTCTTCTGATGAGGAAAGTGGTCAGACCATTATCAAAGGGATGGGCGAGCTTCACCTTGACATCCTTGTGGACCGGATGAAGCGGGAATTTAAAGTGGAAGCGAATGTGGGGGCACCGCAGGTGGCCTATCGCGAGACCATCAGTAACGAAGTCGACATCGACTACACCCACAAGAAACAGTCCGGTGGGTCAGGTCAGTTTGCCCGCGTGAAAATGAAGGTGAAGCCGCGTCAGCCAGGCGAGGGGTATGAGTTTATCAGCTCTATCGTCGGTGGGTCTATTCCCAAAGAATATATCCCCGGTGTAGAAAAGGGGCTCAACTCTGTGCGAGAGGCGGGCTTGATGGTGGGCTTCCCTGTGCTTGATTTTGAAGTTGAGCTTTATGACGGGGCCTTCCACGATGTGGACTCCTCTGTCCTTGCCTTTGAGATCGCCGCACGCGCTGCGATGCGGGAGCATAAGGGCGAGCTTGGCATGGCGCTACTTGAGCCTGTGATGAAGGTGGAAGTGGTGACCCCTGATGAATATACTGGAACAGTGATTGGCGACTTGAACTCCCGTCGGGGTCAAATCCAAGGTCAAGAAATTAGAGGCAATGCCACCGTTGTAAATGCAATGGTGCCCCTTGCGAATATGTTCGGGTATGTGAATAACCTGCGTTCCGCGACCCAAGGTCGGGCGCAATATACGATGCAATTCGATCACTATGAACGTGTCCCGAATGCAGTTGCAGAAGAAGTGAAAGCGAAACTGGCGGGCTAAGCCCAAAGGGATCAATGTTATAACGTTTCGTCAAGATACGGAGAGGCGACAATGGCCAAAGAAAAGTTTGAACGTACAAAACCCCATGCCAATATTGGCACAATCGGTCACGTTGACCATGGGAAAACCACGCTAACGGCGGCGATCACGAAATATTTCGGTGATTTCCAGGCCTATGATGAGATTGACGGCGCGCCCGAAGAAAAGGCTCGCGGCATCACTATCTCCACAGCCCATGTGGAATATGAAACCGACGCTCGTCACTACGCCCACGTCGACTGTCCTGGTCACGCGGACTATGTGAAAAACATGATCACTGGGGCGGCGCAAATGGATGGCGCGATTTTGGTGGTAAACGCGGCTGACGGCCCGATGCCTCAAACCCGTGAGCATATCTTGCTTGCCCGTCAGGTGGGTGTGCCGGCGCTTGTGGTCTTCATGAATAAAGTTGACCAAGTGGATGATGAAGAGCTTCTTGAGCTTGTGGAAATGGAAGTGCGTGAACTTCTTTCCTCTTACGAATTCCCCGGCGACGACATTCCCATCGTAAAGGGCTCTGCCTTGGCCGCGATGGAAGGGCGTGACCCTGAGATCGGCGAAAACGCGATTAAGGAGTTAATGGCCGCTGTGGATGAGTATATTCCTACCCCTGAGCGTCCTATTGACCAAACCTTCTTGATGCCGATTGAGGACGTGTTCTCGATCTCTGGCCGTGGGACCGTGGTGACGGGCCGTGTTGAGCGCGGTGTGATCAATGTGGGTGACGAGATCGAAATCGTTGGCATCCGTGACACCCAGACAACCACTTGTACCGGTGTAGAAATGTTCCGTAAGCTGCTTGATCGCGGTGAAGCCGGTGATAATGTGGGTGTTCTTCTTCGCGGGATCGACCGTGAGGGTGTTGAGCGTGGCCAAGTGCTTTGTAAGCCTGGTTCTGTAACACCGCACACCAAGTTCGTTGCGGAAGCTTACATTCTGACCAAGGATGAAGGTGGGCGTCACACGCCATTCTTCAACAACTATCGTCCTCAATTCTATTTCCGGACCACAGACGTGACAGGTATCTGTACGCTTCCTGAGGGGACTGAAATGGTGATGCCTGGTGACAATGTGAACTTGAATGTCGAGTTGATCGTGCCAATCGCCATGGAAGACAAGCTTCGCTTTGCGATCCGCGAAGGTGGACGTACCGTTGGGGCGGGGATCGTCGCTTCTATTATTGAGTAACATTTAGGTTTAAACCCTGACGGGCTGTCTTTGATGCAGCCCGTCATTTTTTTCGGGACTGTCATGCAACAGAATATTCGAATTCGGCTAAAAGCTTTTGACCATCGTGTGCTCGACAGTTCAGCGGTGGAAATTGTGAATACCGCAAAGCGGACGGGGGCGCAGGTGCGTGGCCCTATTCCTTTGCCCACCCATATTGATCGCTACACGGTGCTTCGTTCCCCCCATGTGAACAAAAAGTCCCGGGAGCAATTCGAGATGCGCACCCATAAGCGTGTTTTGGATATTGTTGAGCCAACACCCCAAACGATTGATGCTTTGATGAAGCTTGATCTTTCGGCCGGTGTTGATGTTGAAATTAAGTTAGGGGCGTAGGCGTCATGCGGACCGGTCTCATTGGAAAAAAATTGGGCATGACCCGGGTGTATACAGAGGAAGGGACCCATGTTCCTTGTACTGTGGTCTCCCTTGAGGGGTGCCAGGTGGTCAGCCACAAAACGGCAGAGCGTGATGGGTATATCGCGCTTCAGCTTGGGGCGGGCGAATATCTCAACCGCAAAGGCGAACTGAAAACCAATCGTGTGACAAAAGCCATGCGTGGTCATTTTGCCAAAGCAAATGTAACCCCTAAGCGGAAATTGGTGGAATTTCGGGTGCCTGACGAAGATCATTTGATTGAAGTCGGTGCAAAGCTATCTCCTGATCATTTTGTTGCAGGTCAAAAGGTCGATGTGACCGGTACCTCTATTGGTAAAGGGTTTGCCGGAGGCATGAAGCGCCATAATTTTGGCGGCTTACGCGCTACCCACGGGGTGTCCATCTCTCACCGGTCCCATGGCTCCACAGGCCAGTGCCAGGACCCTGGGAAAGTGTTCAAGGGTAAAAAAATGGCCGGTCATATGGGTGATGTCCGCGTGACCACCCAGAATTTAGAAATTGTTCGTACGGATCTTTCGCGTGGTCTCATCCTTGTAAAAGGCGCTGTGCCTGGTTCCAAGGGTGGTTGGGTGACTATTCAGGACGCTGTAAAGCGCGCTCGTCCTGAAGAGGCCCCTGTTCCTGGATCTTTCACAGCGCCAGGTGAAAAAGAGCCTGACGTGGCCCCTGAGAATGAAAGCACCTTTGCGCAAGCTGGGGAGAAAACCCCTGTGGGCGCCCATGGCGAGGATCTCCCTAAAGATGATAATGCCACGGACGCAAAAGAGGCGGGTACTGTTGACGGTGCTGAAGTAGATGGTGCTGGTGGTGGTGCCGATGCAGGTGGAGGGAAATCCTAATGCAAGTTGATGTCCTAACCCTAAATGCTGATAAATCAGGTACGGTTGACCTCAAAGATGATATCTTTGGGCTTGAGCCTCGCCGCGATATTCTTCACCGCTATGTGGTCTGGCAAATGGCAAAACGCCAAGCTGGAACCCACAAAGCGAAAGAACGCGGGGAAGTCGCTGGCACCACAAAGAAGTTTGTGCGCCAAAAGGGTTCTGGCGGTGCGCGTCACGGTAACCGAAAAGCGCCTCAATTTGTCGGCGGCGGGAAGGCCCATGGCCCTCGCGTTCGTAGTCACGCTCACGGGTTGCCGAAAAAGGTTCGTCGTTTGGCGCTCCGTCATGCACTGTCTGCGAAGCAAATTGCTTCTGAACTGATCGTGATCGACGAAGCTAAGCTTGATGATATCAAAACCAAGGCCTTGATTGAAAAATTTGGTAAGCTTGGGATTAAAAACGCGCTTTTCATGGATGCGAGCATTGATGAAAGCTTTGCGAAAGCAGCGCGCAATATCCCTGATGTGGATGTGCTGCCTGTGGTGGGGGCCAATGTGTACGACATCCTCCGTCGTGACAAATTGATCTTGACTAAGGCTGCTGTCGAAGGATTGGAGGCTCGCCTATCATGAGTGCTGCCACTGAAAAACATTATAATACGATCGTCAGCCCTGTGATTACAGAGAAGTCGACTATTGCGGCGGAAAATAATCAGATTGTTTTCCGGGTGGCCAATACGGCAACCAAGCCTGAGATTTCTGAGGCTGTCGAGGCATTGTTCGACGTGAAAGTCAAAGCGGTGAACACGGTTGTGACCAAGGGTAAGCGGAAGAAATTCCGGGGTCGCCCTTACACACGGTCAGACGTGAAAAAAGCAATTGTGACCTTAGAAGAGGGTCACAATATCGACGTGACCACAGGGCTCTAAGAGGTAAGGATCATGGCATTAAAAACATATAACCCCACCTCACCAGCCCGACGCACCCTTGTTAGTGTCGACCGCAGCGCTCTCCATAAGGGTCGCCCTGAGAAGATGCTGACCGAAGGTCTCACCAAGTCAGGGGGACGGAATAATAAGGGCCGCATCACCGCTCGCCGGATTGGCGGCGGCGCAAAGCGTCTTTATCGGATCATTGACTTTAAACGGAACCGGTTTGACGCGATTGCGGAGGTGGTTCGCCTTGAGTATGACCCGAACCGGACAGCTTTCATCGCCCTTATTCAGTATGGTGATGGTAAAAAGGCTTATATCTTAGCCCCTCAGCGTTTGGCTGTTGGCGACAAAGTGGTCTCTGGTGAGCGGGTGGATGTGAAGCCTGGCAATGCTATGCCGCTGAAAAACATGCCTGTGGGCACCATCATCCACAATGTGGAGATGAAGCCCGGCAAAGGCGGTCAGATTGCCCGATCTGCCGGGACATATGTTCAGCTGGTGGGCCGTGATGGTGACTATGTTCAGCTGCGCTTGAAATCTGGTGAAGTGCGGATGGTCCATGGGGATTGTCTTGCCACCGTTGGCGCGGTTTCAAACCCTGACCACGGCAACATCAATTTGGGGAAAGCGGGCCGGAAGCGTCACTTGGGCAAACGCCCTGCGGTGCGCGGCGTGGCCATGAACCCCATCGATCACCCCCATGGGGGGGGGGAAGGGCGGACCTCTGGCGGACGTCACCCTGTGACCCCTTGGGGGAAACCGACAAAAGGTAAGCGTACACGGAAAAATAAAGAGACAGACCGTCTCATCATCCGCTCGCGTCATGCGCGGAAAAAAGGACGGTAGGAGTAAATTATGCCTAGATCTGTTTGGAAAGGCCCCTTTGTGGATCGGTTTCTCTTGCAAAAGGCAAGTGACGCTGGCGAGGGCAAACATAAGGGCGGGATCAAAACCTGGTCGCGCCGGTCAACCATTCTGCCGCAATTCGTGGGGCTGACCTTCAACGTTTATAACGGCCAGAAGTTCATTCCCGTGCATGTGACTGAGGATATGGTGGGCCATAAGCTTGGTGAATTCTCTCCCAGCCGGACCTATTATGGTCACGGGGCGGACAAAAAAGCGAAGCGGAAATAACGATGGGACAAACAAAAAACCCTCGCCGTATGGCTGAAG
>JBCCMT010000083.1:0-7747 GCA_039026195.1 Pseudomonadota bacterium
CTGAAAATGCCTATGACTTTTCCGTCAATCAACCTCTCCGGAGAGATCCCGGCACTGTGGGGAATTACAACAATTGTGATCCCCACGTCACGGGGTCGATTGTAAAAAACACCTTAGACAATATGGGGGAAGATATTCTCACTTGGCCCCAAAAAGCGATCTACGATAAAATTGGTATACAGTCTATGACAATGGAAGTTGACGGCGTTGGTAACCCCCTATCCGCCGCTTACGCTTATGCCACCACCCGGGACTGGGCGCGTCTTGGTCAGCTTTATCTCCAAAATGGGATTTGGAATGGTGAGCGGTTATTATCTCGTGAATATATGGGCTTGGTCAGGGGGCCTGCCCCCACATGGTCAAATAGTGGGGTTTGGGAACGGGTTCCCGCCTATGCAGGGCAAGTCTGGCTTGATGGTTTTGACCCTAACCCCAATAATCCTTGGCCAGAAGATACCTATTCTATGCGCGGTATTGAAGGGCAATATGTACTTATTATTCCGTCGCAAGAGCTGGTCATTGTAAGATTAGGATATGGCGCTGGTGACAACCCGGTGACAGGCGTAGATAATGCAGAAGCCTCTTTATTTGAAGCTGGCCCTGTTTTGTTCGACGCTTTAAATCACAAGGTTGATAAAAAATCGCTAGAAGTTGAACAAACGTTACGGCAATTCTTTGATTTACTTGAAAAAAGAGATGTGGACGGATTGTACAAAGTCACCACGGACGATTTTTATCTCTATGAGCATGGTGAGTATTGGTCACTGGATAAGCTTCTGAAAGCTATCGATGATGATGTCTCAAATCAATGGATTTTGACACAAATGCAAACAGACAGACAGGGCAGTCTTGCAACCATTGTCTATAGAAATACGGGCGCTTTCACCAATGCTAACGGCGAGAATGAGGAGTATGAATGGCTGGAAAGTGCGAACTTCAAAAGAGTAGATGGCACTTGGAAGCTCTCCTTCCTGCATTCATCGAGGATTGAGTGAAAGCTGCTTGATTAATGGTCATCAGGGCTTTTTATTACCCCTGATGTCTATCTGCCTTTATAGGACTGTGCTTTGCGAAAAGGTGACAGTTTACCCTGAGAGATGGCTTGTATTCCCCCTATCGCGAGGATAAGAATAGGGTCCGCTTTAGGAGATACAGCCTCTCATGTCTGAAACCATCGATCAGCGCCTGCCCGTCACAGTGCTTTCTGGATTTTTGGGCGCAGGGAAAACAACTCTCCTCAACCGAGTACTGAATAATCGGGAGGGGCGGCGCGTTGCGGTCATTGTCAATGACATGTCGGAGGTGAATATTGACGCCGATTTGGTCCGCGCAGGGTCAGAGTTGAGCCGTACCGATGAAACCCTTGTGGAAATGTCAAACGGGTGCATTTGCTGTACTTTACGCGATGATTTGCTGGCGGAGGTGAAACGCCTTGCCAGTGAAGGGCGGTTTGATTACCTCCTCATCGAATCAACAGGCATTTCTGAACCCCTCCCCGTGGCAGCAACATTTGATTTCCGTGCAGAGGATGGAGAAAGCTTGTCTGATGTGGCGCGCATCGACACCATGGTGACGGTGGTCGACGCGGTGAACCTCCTCAAAGATTATTCGAGCCATGATTTCTTGCGAGATCGCGGTGAAGTGATGGGCGAGGAAGACGAACGTACCCTTGTGCATCTGTTAACTGACCAGATTGAGTTTGCTGATGTGGTTATCCTCAACAAGGTGGACGATGCCCGCCCAGAGCAGTTAGATGCCGCCCGCAAAATCATCCGTAGTTTGAATGCAGATGTTCGGATTATTGAGGCCAATTATTCTGATGTTCCCGCGGACGCCATTTTAGACACGGGGCTGTTTGATTTTGAAGAGGCGCACAAACACCCCATGTGGGCGAAAGAGCTTTATGGCTATGCGGATCATACACCGGAAACAGAGGAATATGGCGTTACGTCTTACGTTTATCGTGCCCGCCGCCCTTTCAATCCTGAGGCGATCCACACACTTTTAAATGGCCCCCTGCCTGGCGTTATCCGGGCGAAGGGGCATTTTTGGATTGCGACCCGCCCTGATTGGGTGGCCGAATTCTCCCTTGCAGGGGCCTTGTCCAGCGTGGCGCCCCTTGGCACCTGGTGGGCCAGTGTCCCCAAAGAGCGTTGGCCCGCGGGAGAGGGCATTGATGAATATATGAAAAATAATTGGCAAGAACCACTCGGGGATCGACGGCAAGAGATTGTTTTCATTGGGGCGGGCATTGATTGGCCAGCCCTCAGCGCCCGTCTTGATGCAGCTTTGATTGAGGAGGGAGAGGCCTATTCACCAGACGCGCCGCCCAGTATGCCAGACCCCTTCCCCCAATGGCGGCGGGCTTAACCCACCGCCTTTTAAAAACCGGATATATCAGTTACGCGATTAATTCATCCACCGTCCGGGGAAAGACGGATTGAAACCCTTCGGCATATTTCGCAGCACGCCCCCCCGCCTGGCCCCCTGAGTTGCGGCGGAAATGATTCCCCCGATTTTCGGCCACGTTAGTATAAAAGGACCATAAATGCTCTTGGCCCTGCATACACTCAATGGCGGCCCGTTTTTTGTCCCACACATCAGAGATATCGAGGAACACATCTGGTTTCCAATGCATTTGCTCCGTCTGATGAGGTTCAAATAGATACAGCTGCGGGGCGCCCAAAACTTTTTCGCCTGGGTTATGGCCCCAGGCCTGGGCAATCATTCTACATTCAAGGGCCCATTTGGTGGTGTTCATATGATCCACATTATAGGGGTCCCACATGGAATGGCTCATCATCCATTGGGGGTTTACCTTGCGCATGATGTCGACAAGTTTTTCCTTAGGCTCTTTACCGAACTCAATGGGATAATCCCCAAGATCCAGAAACTGAATATCGGTGGCGTCCAGCGCTTTTGCGGCGGCTTCCGCCTCTTTCTTCCGCACCGCTTTGACGTCGTTCAGCTCCCAACCGCCCTCTTTCCAGAGTTTTGCACTTTCCCCGCGCTCCCCGAAGGTGAGGCACACAATGGTGACGTCCCAGCCGAGCTTTTCATGAAGCGCAATGGCGCCGCCGCAGCGCCATACAAAATCAGCGGCATGGGCACTGATGATAAGGGCATTTTTTGATCCTGCCATGGCTTTTCTCCAATTCTATAACGTTCAACATCGGTAGGCATTTATGTCAGTAAAAACAAATATGAAGTGCCTTTCAACTATAAGAATTTTGTATATGGGGAGCTCAACAACAGCAAATTTGCTCTAGTTATCGTCTCACGCCCCTTGCATCAGATGGCTTGCCAAAGAAAGGGCACTACATCTAATCTACAAGGTAACCACCGACCATAAAAAGGCCTTTGCTATGCGACGATCCTCTCTCCTTGCGACCCTGATGTTAGCCACCGTTTCTGTGTCGCCCGCCTATGCGCAAGAGTTTCAGTTGAGCAGCCCCGACATTGCTGAGGGGCAGCAGCTCAGCGTTGAGCATGTCTATCAAGGCTTTGGGTGTGAGGGCGGGAACACTGCGCCCGCCCTATCGTGGAGCGGCGCGCCGGAGGGCACCAAGAGTTTTGCCGTGACCGTTTATGACCCCGACGCGCCCACAGGTTCTGGCTGGTGGCACTGGTTCGCTTTTAATATCCCAGCCGATACCGCAAGCCTGCCCGCCGGCGGGGAGATGCCAGAGGGAGCGGTGCAACTGGCCAATGATTATGGCGCGGTCGGCTTTGGCGGAGCCTGCCCACCCTTCGGCGAAGTGCATCGCTATCAATTCACCGTACACGCCCTTGGCACCGTGCTTGAAATCGACGGCTCTGTCAGTAATGCCCTCGCCGGATTTATGGTGAATGCGAATAGTTTGGCGTCGTCGACAATTACGGCGGTGTATACGCGGTAGGTTAACTATTAAAGCATTTCCAGGCCAAGTGTTTGCGGTTGGCCGTCCGGAAATGCGTAAAAACAAAACTTAAAGCATCTCCCCAAATTCGATTGATGCGGAGATGCTTTAAGCAGAAAATTGTCCGTCACTGCTTTCTTCAGCTTGGCCAAGAGCCGCTAAGCTTTGAAGGAGGGGCAAGACTGCTTTTGTCTGGGCACGTTTGAAACGGCGGGCGATTTGTTCAGGTGATGCTTCCCCCATTTCTTCTAGCGCCCCCCTGACAGCAGCAATCCGGTCTGGCAGGGCTTTGGGCCAAGGGGCCTGTTCGATCTTAGTGGTTATGCCGAGATCCATGTCCTTTGTTTTCCCCTTCGCGGTTTGTGCGCCCGTGGGGTTCTGATACTCAGGGCGGAGCCAGCGGATATGGCCTTGTGCCTCCTCCTCGCTGCGTTCTTTATTGAGCGCGACGAGGCGGAAAAGGATATCCTCGTCAGAGAGGTCTGCAGGCCAGTCATATGCCTCAGCCACGGCGGCGTCGATCTGGTCATGCAGGTCTTTCAGGATGCCGATCAAACCTTGATCATAAATCTCGCGATCCTTCCCCTCAATCGTCTCCCCGGCACGGAGCTTTTCCAGCACGTTGTACATTTGAGTCAGGGTTAACTTGGGGTGCGCCGCCTGCTGACGTTTTCGGTGGGCGTCGAGCTCTTCACCCAAAGCGCGAAGGCGCGTCCGCTGATCGTCGGTAAGGTCAGGGAAGGGAAATGGGTCGAAGCATAGGCTATTGTTGTAAACTGGGCGATCTTCAAGGGTACCACCCGCGGCCAACGAAAATTTCACGTGTATTCTGCTCGACAAAACCGCCAGAGTTTCCCCTCGGTCCATTGCTATATTGATAATGGCGCTTTCCGTCAGAGTGCAAGATTTTTCAAATGAAAAAACTCGGTGCTTCGCCGTTCGAGTACTTGAAATATAGCGAGGTAATGAGTTCAGCGCCGGGCGAGAAACGGAAGCTGTTTCGCCAAACAACCACCAACGCCTACGTCTAATCTCTCGATTATTTTGGTCACGCTCAGGCTTCACACGATCCATCAATATTTGAAAGACCTGCGGGAATTGTGTTTTCAATTCGCTCTCAGACAGACCGATGCTGTCAATGACAAAACAATCCCTACTAACTTGCATTATATCGCGGCCATTCTTGAAAGGCCTAATAATACTTTTCAACTTGTGGTTTTTTGCTATTAATTCGTTGGCTTCCGCACGCCCAAGTATGAAGCCAGATCCAACCAGAAAAACTCCTCGATATGAAAGGCTTTGGTTGGCAATCAACTGCTTTGCCCCAGCCACGTCCGCCCCGATCTGCAAGTTCGCAAATACCTTCCCGACAGACACGTCAAACGCCACCTGATGCCCATCTGCCTCGCTTTTCTCCTTACTCTCCGTTTCCACGGTCAGAAGTCGCCCAGCCCGGTTGCCCACCGCTCCCACCGTCATGGCGATCCGCACAGCAGCCCCATAGAGCGTATCGACCCAAGGGTGATCCGGGATCGCAAACAGCAGGGAGAGCGGCTTTTTGGGATCGTTCAAATGGGGCTCGAGCACCCGGCGGTTAAAGGTCTGGCGCAGTGAGTTCGTAGTGATGAGGCCGAACCGGCGCGTGCCTTTGCCTGTCTTGGCATCATAGGCGCGCGTCGCCTGCGCCGCCTTTTCCCACCAATACATCACCAGATCGGCGCTTTGTGGCATCTTGAGGTAGGCTTTCCACAACGCCTCGGCATAGCCATCACCCAGACTATCCCGCAGGCGAGAGGCCCCAATAAATGGTGGGTTCCCCACAATAAAATCCGCCTGCGGCCAAACCGTTGCTTTGGGTCCTGCATAGTCATAGACCTGCACGCGCGCGTTGGGGTCCGGCACCTCCTCCCCTGTCACGGGATGGCGCATGGTGGTCACGCCGTCCCAGCGCGTCACGGGCGCGCCGTCATCATCCATGCGAGGTGTCCGTTCTTCCCACTCCAGCACAGCGTCGCCTTGGCGGATATTCTGAAAGTCGCGCAGCACAGGTTCGGACGGGGCGGCGTTGCCGAAGGTTTTAAAATGCCATTGCAGATAGCCAATCCACAGCACGAGCTCCGCCACATTGGCGGCCCAGGGGTTCAGTTCGATCCCCAAAAACTGGTGTGGGTCCACAGTGATCAGGGGCCGCGTATCCCCCAGATCATTCATCAGTGATGTGACTTCACCCTCTAGCCGTTTCATCATCTCCAAAGCGACATAGAGGAAGTTGCCTGAGCCACAGGCGGGGTCAAGCACCGTTGTTTCACAAAGCTTTGCGTGGAAATCGCGGACCAGTTCCCGCGCGTCATCGGTCTTACCATCCTCGGTCAGGCGTTGCACCGCCGTCTGAACATCACGCCAATCCTCACGAAGGGGCTCGATAATCGTCGGCGTCACTAAGCGCTGCACATAAGCGCGGGGGGTGTAATGGGCGCCGAGCTTGTGGCGCTGGCGCTTATCAAGCGCCCGTTCGAGCAGTGTACCGAAGATCGCCGGTTCCACTTGTTGCCAGTCAGCCTCCGCCGCTTCGATCAGCAGGCCGAGCTGAAGGCTATCGAGAGGCAATGCATCTGCCTCACTGAACAATCCACCGTTGAAGCGTTTCAGGTCTGTCATCAGCGCTTGGGAAAAGCCGCCTTGGTTCATGGTTTTCCACAATCCCTCCAGCGCAGGCTGAGCGTGTTCAGGATGGCCGCGGAGTTTAACTAACAATTCTGTAAAGCTGCGTGACGGGATGAGTTCAACGTCTTCAGCAAACATAGAAAAAAGACAGCGCATGAGAAAACGGGCAACAGCTTGGCTGTCATGTCCTTGCGTCTCAAAGCTCTTGCCGAGTTCAGCCAAATGGCCTGCAATCTCTCGCGTTACTTTTGCTGATTGTAAAGACGGATCAAGGCTATACGGATCTGTCCAAATGGTACGTAAGAGGGCAAGGGTTTCCTCTTGGCGCAGATCGTCCAAGTGGATGCGATAACGGTTTCCATCAGGAAATTGGTTATACCCTTGTCCTTGGTTGGAAAAATCAGCATAGAGTTCAATCACATGACCTACGTCCACGACGAGCAAAAATGGGGGCCACCCATCTTCTTTTGCGACGGCACGCGCATAATTATCGGCCTGATTGCGGGCTTTTAGCATCGTGTCGTCAAATTTGGCTGAGCCGCGCTTGCCATGGCCCGTTTGTTTGGGAACGTCTTTTTCGAGAAAAAGTTTTAAAGCGGACTCGTCTTCATTGTTTTGTCCAACAAATTGTTTGGCCTCAAGAACAAAGTGCCCCTTTTTATAAAGGTCAATGCGTCCGTTTCTTTTGCGGCCTGTATGCGTTAATGATACAGGGCGCTCAAATCTATAGTCTAGAAAATCGCCGTCTTTATCGGAAACATTGGGTCGATCTACACCCAAAAGATCTGTCAGTTCGATCGCGAACGTTTGAGCTGTTGCCATCTCACTACCGCCTGAGTCTTGCCAGCGATTAATGAAATCCTCTACGTCCACTTCCCCTCCATCTTCTTGTGTGAGTTCCAGTGTGTTTAACCCTTATCATGCAGAAAGTACAATCTGTACTTTCTGCATAGGTCAATATGGAGATATTTTATATTTGGCGCTTACATAACTTTAGGAAAGCTACTGGAGTGCTCTTTAAGACTAAACTCAGTCAAACAGTCTAAAGAAAATCCTCTCTCCCCCTACTCCGTAGCCACCCCCTGCTTACCCTTCCACTGGTCAAACTGGGCCCAGACCCCTTCCGCGCCGTGCCATTCCCCGGTGGTGGCGCCTTTGGAATATTCCGTGGCCCGCGCTTCGAA
>JBCCMT010000084.1:0-7678 GCA_039026195.1 Pseudomonadota bacterium
CCGCCGGCACAATATTATCCTCTGTTTCTGGGTAGCAAAACAGCACCGCCATGGTGCCGTCATTGGCCACCCCTGTGAACATCATCTTTTCTGCATAACCTGAGGCGTTATCAGACCCTTGGCGAAATTCATAAAGGGTTAAGTTATAGTCAAAAGGAGAGCCCAATTCGTCAATAATATGAGGAGTGTACAGAATATTTAGCCTATCCTGTTCCGTAAAGGGATTTTGTTTTTCAAAAATTAACATGTCGATGCGGCGGGCATCGGGTTTGTTTTCTACAAAATCCTCTCGCCGGGCGGGCACATAGCCATTCATGCGGGGCCAAGAGGCATAGAGGCTGACATTTTCGCGTTCCCCAGCGCGTCTATCCCTTGGGAAAACCGTGTAATTTGCCGGAATGCTAAAGGATATATCTCCCACTGAGAGGGCGAGCAGTTCGTCATTAATGGTGGGACGTGGTTTATTCCCTTGGATTTCATCCACATCAGGGCCCACATAATGATAAAGAAACACAATACATAAAAAGAGGGTGGTGAAGAAAATAATCAGCGGGTAACGCCAAGAGGATTCCTCTTTAACCTCGTCCCCCCCGATATTATAGCCGCCCTTTGCCATGGTGCGCCTTTGTCTCCATCAAAATTTATAGAAGAGAATAGACTGACCTCTTTCGAAAAGAAAGATGGTGAAAAGGGCGGCGCTAAATTTGTTACTCTTAAATATAATCAATCATTTTCGCGACCAGCGGGTGGCGGACCACATCCTTGCTTTGGAAGCGGACCACGCCAATCCCCTCCACAGCATCAAGTTTGTCTGTTATCTCTTTCAGGCCTGACACGCCGGGGAGGAGGTCCGTCTGTTCTGGGTCGCCGGTCACCACCATGGTGGAATGCCAGCCGAGCCGCGTGAGCAACATTTTCAGCTGCGCATAGGTACAGTTTTGCGCTTCATCAATCACCACAAAGGCATTATTCAGGGTGCGCCCGCGCATAAAGGCAATGGGGGCTACCTCAATCACCCCTTCCGCCATCAGGGAGCGGACTTTCTTCGCCGACAGCCGGTCGGTGAGGGCATCATAAAGGGGCCGAAGATAGGGGGAGAGCTTATCCTCCATATCCCCCGGTAAATAGCCTAAATTCTCTCCCGCTTCGACCGCGGGGCGAGAGAGAACGATGCGCCCCACCCGGCCGGCCTCAAGCGCTTCTACCGCTTTGGCAATGGCCACATAGGTCTTACCCGTCCCCGCAGGGCCAGAGGCAAAAACAACGGAGGTATCCTCCACCAGATCAAAAAATTCTTGCTGGGCGTCATTCTGGGCCCGGATTTTCTTCCGGAAGCGCTGGTCGCGCGGGGTCTCTTGGGGGCCCGTGGTTTCCACAGCGTCCATGGGGGACCAACCATCATCAAATAACACACGGACATTATCTGGAACGGCCCCTCTGTCGTCGCTCATTTGCTTACCGCTGCGTTTGATGGCTCTTTTTGCTGAACGACGGGACATGGGAGATCTCCTATGGACTGATCAGGAAACAGACACTCGGCCTGCACCATTTTTGAAGAGGTGGGGGTGAAGGTGAAGAGATAAGGAAGACCCTGGCGAGAAGCAGGGAAGGGTTCGAGCGGCAAAAGGGGGCCAATCGGCACACAACCACGTCATCCTTACGCAAGAGACGCTCACGGAAACCCCTGAACACTCTTACTCAACTCAACAATTAGAAAACTGACCTGATTCGATGACAATTATATGTAAATTATCAGTAAG
This sequence comes from Pseudomonadota bacterium, assembly GCA_039026195.1. GTDB lineage: Bacteria > Pseudomonadota > Alphaproteobacteria > Caulobacterales > Parvularculaceae > Parvularcula. The sequence goes on from JBCCMT010000084.1 coordinate 1,761, forward strand.
AAAGATTTCTTTTACCCGGACCGCAAAAGTTTGACGGCATCATCCCGCCGAAAAAGATAGAGCAAAAGCCGCAAGGCCTGGCCGCGGTCGGTTTCTAAACGCGCATCGTCCTGAACAATGAGTTTCGCATCGTCACGGGCCATTTCAAGTAAGGACCCATGGGTGCCCATATCCGCAAGACGAAAATCGGGAAAGCCCGATTGGGCGGTCCCAAGGGCATCTCCTGCGCCGCGTAGGGATAAATCTTCCTCCGCGATGCGAAAACCATCCTCCGTTTCTCGTAATATATTTAGTCGCGCTTTCGCCGTCTCCCCAAGGCCCCCTTCGCCCGCATGGTAGAGGAGGAGGCAGCTGGCCGGCTTGTCTCCCCGGCCCACACGGCCCCGCAATTGGTGCAATTGGGCGAGGCCGAACCGCTCCGCATGTTCAATGACAATCACCGTGGCGTTGGGGGCGTTCACCCCCACCTCAATCACCGTGGTGGCCACAAGGACGGAAATATCCCCCCGGTAGAATTGTTCGACCACGGCGTCTTTTTCCGGGCCCTTCATTTGACCATGGACAAGGCCAATGACATTGCCAAACCGCTGGTGGAGGGTTTCATAGCGATCCTCGGCGGAGACCGCGTCAATCATTTCCGACGGCGAGACGAGGGGGCAGACCCAATAGACCTGCTCCCCCTTTTGAATGGCCCGGCCCACCGCTTCGAACACGCTTTCTAACTTTTGCGCTGGCACGGCGAGGGTTTTCACCGGCTTTCGCCCCGGCGGTTTGTCGGTGATTTGGCTCACCTCCATATCGCCATAGGCGGTCAGCGCCAGGGTGCGGGGAATGGGGGTGGCGGTCATCACCAAAACATCCGTCTGCGCCCCTTTTTCTTGTAATTGCAACCGTTGCTCCACGCCAAAGCGGTGCTGCTCATCCACCACCACAAGGCCCAGATCGGCAAATTCCACATCCTCAGAAAAAAGGGCATGGGTACCGATGACCAATTTGACATACCCCTTTCTCACCCCCCTCTCGCTTGGCAAGGCGTTCTTGCCCCTTGTCTCGCCCGGTGATGAGGACACATGCGATGTTCAGCGCATCGCATAGGGGTTCCATGGTTTCAAAATGCTGGCGCGCCAAGATCTCCGTGGGCGCCATAATCGCCCCTTGGGTACCCGCCTCAATGGCGGCGAGAAGCGCCATAAAAGCCACAGTGGTTTTACCCGACCCCACATCCCCTTGGATCAGCCGGACCATGCGCGATGCTGCGGCCATATCGGTGAAAATATCGTCTAGCGCCGCAGTTTGCCCCGGCGTAAGGGCGTAAGGCAGAGCCGCTGTAGCTGCTTTCCTCAGCTCGCCATCCCCTTGAAGGGAACGGCCCGGGCGGCGTTTACGGTTTTGCCGGATAAGGGCGAGGGCCAATTGGTTCGACAACAGCTCGTCATAGGCCAGCCGTTGCCGCGCCTTGGTCTCCGGCAATAGATCCATTTTACTCTCAAGGCGGTGGGCGGTGGTGAGGGCATCGTTAAAACCTTGCCAGCCCTCGCGAGCCAACATATCCGCCCGCTGCCATTCGGGGAGGGGGGGGAGACGCCCATGGGCCTCCCGCACCACACGGCCCATGGTTTTTTGCGCAAGACCTGCCGTAAGGGGATAGAGGGGCTCTATAATGGGGAGGTTTTCTTCATCTTCCGGCGCCACGATATAGTCAGGGTGCGCCATTTGACGCTCGGCATGATAATGCTCGACCTTACCGCTGATGATCCGGGTGCTGCCCTCTGGTAAAACGCGCGTGAGCCAATCGGGGCGAGGGCGGAAGAAAATGAGGGTAAGATAGCCCGTCTGATCAGAGCAAAGGACTTTCCAGGGGATATTGGCCCGCCTCTTTGGCGATGGCTGGTGCTTGTCCACATGGACGGTGAGGGTGGCCAGCCGGTCGTCTTCAGCGTCGGCAATCGTCGGGCGGTAAGATCGGTCCACAAGCCCTGTCGGCAAGGTGAGGGTAAGGTCAATAAGATACGGCCCCGCCACCTTTTTGATAAGAGGTTCAAGCTTAGGCCCAATGCCCTTAAGGGCGGTGACACGCGTAAAAACAGGATTGAGCAGGGCAGGGCGCATAGCAAAGAGTTTACAGCAGATTTCAGGGGAAAGGAAAACAGGAAAGCGTAGCAGAATGCTGTCATTCCGGAACTGGCATCGCCAGTGTCCGGGATCTATAATTCAAGATGGTATGCGTGATGCGAGTAAACAAACATTCGCTATTATGGATCCCAGTCTTCTCGCTTTCGCTCGAAACCGGGATGACATATTATACTGATGCGGAGTAGTTTACTCCTCTTGAGTATTGCTTGCTGTTCACTGCTATAGGATCTACACCCCCGCCAACCTTGCTTGTGCCCGCTGTCGGGCGCCGGCGCTATCGGTATCTTCTAAATGGATCAGACCGATAAGGCGGCGGATGATCATTTCTTCGTAAGGGGCTTTGTCATCATCACTGAGTGCGATCACCCACATATCTTCGATCAATTTGATTTTTTCCTCCCGGTCAAGACCTTCTTTTACCACGCGAGAAAAACTATAAAGATCATTGGCTTCTGCTTGCAATGTTTCAGCTTTTTCCCGTAACGCAAGGGCTTCGGCTGCATCTAACCCAAATTGTGCGGATAACATATGTGTAATGAAGGATTTTTCTTTTTCGGTGTAGTCTTCATCGCCCCGCGCGGCCTCCACCAATAGGGCGGCCACAGCTTGGGGGAGAGGGGATTGCGGCTCCTCTTCTGTGTCGTTTTTACGAAAGCTGGAAAATAATTTATCTAACATGGCTCTTCTTTCTATTTTTCGAAAAAGCTATTGTTTACGGCGTATTCGGTCTAAATCGCGGCGGTCTTTCTTTGTGGGGCGTCCTGCCCCTTCCTCTCGTTCAAAGGGAGTGGAAAGCTTTTCTTCTTTAGGGGGCGGTGGGGGTGAGTGGTCATGGTAAAGCTGTCGAGCTTCGGTGGCGGGTCCCCGGCGGATACCAAGGTCCACCACCTCTAAAACAATGACTTGCGTGCCCTTCATTAAGGCCACCACATCCCCCACGCGCACGCCAAAACTGGGTTTAACGGTGCGTTGGGTTTGTGATGAGCGCGTGATACGGACACCGCTTTCGCTAATCACTTTACTGGCCAAATTGCGAGTTTTGAATGTCCGCGCATACCAAAGCCAGCGGTCTAAGCGTTGAGAGGGGCTTTGCGTATCCGTGCCCAAAGGGATGGGTTACTCTGCATTCTGCATAGGTTGCTCTTCGGTTGTTTCTTCTTCTGTCGTTTCAGACGCCTCATCATCCCCATTGGTTAGGTCTTTTACCGCAGTAACGGCGTCACTTGCCAAATCTTCAGCGGCTTCTTTCGTGGCAACTGCAGCATCTTTTGTGGCGGCCACAGCCCCTTGGGTCACCTCTTGCGCTTTATCCATCAAGCTTCCGTTGACCTCAGGTGTTTCATCATTGCCATCGGTCAGGTCTTTTATCACAGTGGCTGCATCGCTCGCTAAGTCCTCGGCGGCTTCCTTTGTGGCGACCGCTGCGTCTTTCGTAACAGCGACAGCGTCTTGCGTGGCGTCTTGCGCCTTGTCGATCAAGGTTTTATTCCCTTCAACAGCGCGTTTGGCTCTCTCATCCGTCGCCATCAGGTCATTGAAAAGCTGGGTCGTCATTTTCTCTGTACTGACCAAGTGGGAGCTATATTTTGCGTCATATGGTGCAAGGGGGTTTTTGTCTAAAATATCTTTGAGGTCGTGCCCTTCCATCATCTCTGCCCGGATGAGGGAAGAGCTTTCCTCTAGCATTTCAATCGCCTCTTCCACATCCCTTTTCGTTGAAAGGGCGCCATGGCCTGGAACAATCTGCGTATCTGCATCCGATATGTCAGATATTTTTTTCAATGCTGCCACCGTTCCCGACACGGTGCCGCCGGCTTCTAGGGCGATAAAGGGATATTGACCGGAAAAGAGAGTACCGCCGGTGTGAATGACATTGGCGTTTGGAAATCGGACCATGGCATCGCCATCCGTATGGGCATTGGGCAGATGGGTAATCTCAATCTGTTGGTTATTCCAATAAAGGGTTTTTGCCTCTGAAAATGTAATAACAGGAAGAGCTGTTTGCTCCCGCTTTCCGTTCTCTACTTCAGTTAAAAGACGGGAGCGGACATTTTCATGGGCAATAATTGTCGCACCATTGGACACAAATATTTCATTTCCGCCCGTATGACCTTGGCGATAATGCGTATTCAGCACAAAAACCACAGGGGTATCGGAAACCTCATTGATCAGGGCGAGATTGCCCGCCGCCGTATCAGCCAATTGGGTATCAATGACAAAGGTCCCATCTTCGCCGGTGGAGAAGAGTATATTACCGCCCTGTCCCTTGATCATATAGAGCCCTTCCCCAAGGTCGGTGCGGATGCTCGCCCCTTGGTGAGCATGGCTCGCATGGTCATTGCTCATGTGATCATGGGCTAGAGTAAGGGAGGGGGTGGCAAAAGCTGTGGAAATAAGAAAAGCAGCGAGAAATTTGGTCATGAAGAAGCCTTTAGAAACGAAAATCTATCATTTTTATATAGTGATGCAAAACGAGATGGCTTCCCTTATTTTTTATGTTTCTTATTGCGGTTGGATAAATGGTCGCGTTATGGATGATTTAATCTAACTTCTTTATTCCAGTTTTTCATAGGCAAAATGGATCTTATGCGTTGATGAATTCTCATGATATCACGTCATGGTTTGCTTCCATGGCGCTTAAGCGAAAGATGAGTCCCTTTGTCGAGCGCTATTTAGGTCGCCCCTTTAGCAAAAAGAGCGCTCAACATGTGCTCATCGGTTATTATCCGTTAGATATCAGTTGGGCGCAAATTTACCCCTTCCTCCATTATGCACCGCAGCTTTTAGATATTTATAATGTAGAAATTCGCTGTGTGCCTGTTGGTCATATTTTAGAGGGCCAGCCCCTCCCTTGTGGGGCACCGGATGTCTTGTTGTTTCAGCCCTGGTTTACCACCGATGAAAACAGTCTTGCCCAGCGGCTTGAGGACATCCTGCAGCGTCACCCCCAGGTGAAAATTTCATTCGTGGATTCTTTTGCGCATACTGATATTCGTTTGGCCGATAGTGTTGATCCTTACATTGAGTTTTATCTGAAAAAATCTCTATTCAAGGATCGGAATAATTATTTACGGAGCTATAGGGGGGATACAAATCTCACAGAATATTATGGGGACCTTTTTCAACTTGATCAGCCCATGGTCAATTGGAATACACCGGAGACGATTCTCCCAAAACTCCGCTTGAGCCCTAATTTTCACCTTGCCCCTAAATTCTTAAGGCCCATTGCAAAGGGGTATACGCCCCCAAAGCAAGCGCGGCCTTTAGATATGCAAACCCGGTTGGGAAAGAAAGGGTCTGAATGGTATTCAGCCATGCGCCAGCATGCTATTGAGGCCATGGGGAAGATTGGTAATATTTCAACTTCACCTGAAAATACCATAAGCTATAAAGAGTATATGGCAGAGCTTTCCGCCTCTAAAATTTGTTTCAGCCCCTTTGGGTATGGGGAGCTTTGTTGGAGAGATATTGAGGCTATTTTCGCTGGCGCTGTTTTGGTTAAGCCGGATATGTCCCACCTTGAAACCTTGCCTGATCTTTATGAGGATAATGTAACCTATAAATCTGTGCGGTGGGATTTTGCAGATTTACCAGATGTGGTGCACAACCTTCTTCAAAATCCAGAGGAAGCCAGCCATATCGCAGACCAAGCTTTTCAAAGAATGTCTTCATACATATGTTCTCACCAATTTGTGAGCGATATGTCCTTCTTGTTTGATAGCCCATCGTCATCTTAAGCCCTTATGGCTTTGAGGGGCGCCTTCTTTTGTGCTATGCTCATATGC
>JBCCMT010000085.1:0-7644 GCA_039026195.1 Pseudomonadota bacterium
ATTATAGAGGCGCAAAGCGATGAGGTAAGTCTCTGCTCTGTGGTTTTGGGCGACGCCGTGCGATCCGCCCTTCAAGCCACCGCCCCCAGCCCCCTTTTATTTTTAAAGCGCACCCTTGACCCGCGGTTAAAAGAGGTCACCCCCAAAGGGTTTAATGGCCATGTCCCTATCACGGCGATCAACATGCTTGTCCTGATCATTCAGGCGGCCGTCAGCCAAAAACCTCAAGTCATTTTTGCCAATGAGCGATCCGCAGATGAACCCACCATAGATGTTGAGGGGGTGGTGGCAAACCACCAATATTCCAAATCCAGTGCCTTTGAAGCCCTCATGCGGGCAGCGATTGCAGAAGCCGACCCCGCAGCCCCCACCCTTTATTCAGTGCTACGCCCTTTTTCAGAGCTGTGGATTGGACGTGCCTTTGCCAAGCTCAAAACGCCCTTCAGCCGCTTTACCAGCTGCAACCGTAATTTCCGCTTAGCGGGGGATGCCACCAAACGCTGGTGCGGGGAATGTGCAAAATGTGCATTCACGTCGCTGATCCTGGCGCCCTTTATCACCGAAGGGGAAGCCATGCAGATCTTTGGGGAGAATTTCTTAAACCGCTCAGCCCTTCAACCTCTTTATCAGGAGCTTTGTGGCCTTACGGACCATAAACCGTGGGATTGTGTAGGCACCATCACCGAATGTCGTCTCGCCCTTTGGCGCGCGAGCCAGCGACCTGAGTGGGCAGACAGTCTGGCGGTCAAAAACCTCCTCCCCCAAGTTAAATCTCTTCATACGGAAGAGGAACTTCATACCCTTTGGGCAGAGGCGCTGACCCCTTGGGGGGCGGGGGTCGTGCCGCCTGCTTATATGGCTGCCGCTAAGGGTATTGCCCCATGAGGTCGGTTTTCATCCTTGGTTATGGCGTTGAGGGGCAAGCGGCCAGCCGATATTTCAACGCCCATCATCCAGAGGCAGTAGTGATGATAATTGACCGGCAGCCGCCAGAGACCCTTTTGGCAGGGCAGTCCTGGTTGTCTGAAGAGGAGGCCGTGGCCGCCCTTACCCCTGAAACGCAATTGCTGCGCTCCCCAGGGGTGCGCCCGGACCACCCGCTGGTAGAGGCTGCGTTAGCGTGCGGCGCGAAGGTCACCACCCCTACTGGGTATTGGCTGGAGCATCACGCGCCAAAGGGCACCGTCACCGTCACGGGGACAAAGGGGAAAAGCTCTACCGTCGCCCTCCTCAGTTTTCTTCTCGAAAAGCTGGGGGTTGAGAGCTTGGCGTTGGGTAATATTGGGGCGCCGCCCTTAGATGCGCAATTGCCAACGGCGGCCCAACCGGTGATTGAGCTTTCCTCCTACATGATGCATGACCTGCCCCTCACGGGTCATCTGCATATGATTACCAGTCTTTACAGGGAACATATCCCTTGGCATGGGGATGAACAGCGCTATCGCGCAGCAAAGCTCCGCCCCTTTCTTCATCAGCCTCCGGCGCCGGGATATGCCCCCGCGGCGGTGATGGCGGCGGAGGGATTGAGGGCGCCCGTGCAGGCGTTAGAAGATGTGGTCCCGCTTGAGGGAGAGCAATTGGCCTTTAGGAAAGGGCGGCTACACCCCGCAATGCTGAATGACCGATTTACCTCGCCGGGGGAGCTTTTGGCCCTCCGCGCCGCTTGCGTAGTGGCGCTGAATTTCACGGACCCTGAAGCGTTGATAGAAGTACTCCGTACACATCTGCCTGAATATCGCGGGCTGGCCCACCGGCAAGAGGAAGTGCCCACCACGGATGGTCGCCTCTGGGTGAACGATGCCCTCGCCACCGTGCCCGAGGCGGTGGAGATGGCCCTTCACCGCTGGTCGGGGCGGCCCATCACCCTCCTCCTCGGCGGCGCGGACCGCGGGCAGGATTTTACAAAGCTGGCTGAGGCGATGGCCAGGCAAGGACAAGTCACCCCCATTTTATTTGGCAGCATTGCGCCAAAGGCCGCCGGCGCCTTCACAACAGCAGCTGTCCCCTTTCAGCAGGCGGAAGACTTCTTCGATGCCCTCGCCCAAGCCCCGGATATCGCTACAAGGGGAAGCGTCATCCTCTTCTCCCCCGGCGCCGCCTCAGAAGCCCCTCACGACAATTATAAAGAGCGCGCCGCGCTCTTTTATCAAAAAGCTGGTGAGTATACGTAATAGATGGTGCTAGCCCTCTTCCTCACCCTGAGGGCTGCCCCCTTCGAGGCTGCTGATGCAGCACCTCAGGGTGAGGCAGCGTCTCGAAGGGCGAGGAAGAGGCGATCAGAGTATAGAGTGATCTAAAGCTGGCTCACAAGGCTATAAAGGGCACTACCAGAACCACCGGAGAAGAGGCCGAGCACATAGGCATTGCTCTCAATGGTGGCCGCGCCACTGGCCGCATCCGCTTGGGCGATATAGCGTTCAATGAAGCGGGCGCGTTTGTCTTCATCCTGAAGGTCGGTGATGTCATATCGCGCTTCAAACTCTTCCACCAGCCGGTCTGTGTTCAGCGCCAGGGCCGCCGTGGGCACCCCCAGCGCTGTGGCCGCCACTTGCTGAAGGCGGCTATCGGCGGTGACGAATAACCAGCTGGAAAGACTATCAGCCCGGCGGTCAAAATAGGCCGCTAGCTCCACCACCGGGTTTTCTTGACCTGCTTGTGTTTCCAGGGCCACCCGCTCATAGCGGGCAACAATATCGTCTAAAATCACAGGGTCCTGAAGATTACGGGGACCATATTCTTTAAAGGCGATATTCCGGGCAAGGTCCCGATAACGGGGGTCAGGTAATCGGTTGGCAAACGCCTCTCTGTCGCTCCCCCCCTCCTCTAGCACTTTTCTGACAAAGGCGGTTTTGTCCACCTCCCCCGCCAAATCAAAGGCCGTCATTACATAGGTGAAGAGTTTGGTATCGGCAAGGAGGTCGTCAACGGTTTGCACACGGCCAATATTCTCACGAAAGTAGAGGCTTTCGTCACTTTCCCCGTCCTTCGCTTGGGTTTGTGCCGCGCCAATGGCACTCAAATAGCGGCGGGCCATGCTATCGCCAAAGGCCGTATCTTGTACATTCGCCGTGTCCACCTCCCCAAAGCCAAAGACCCGGGCCATGCTGATGAGGCGCGGGTCCCCAATCTTGTTCGCAAGATCGGTGGCGTCCCCCACCCCTTCAGCCAGGGCCTGCTGAATGAGAAAGGGGCTGTTGCCATATTCTTCTTCTAGTCCAAAGGATTTAAGGGCGAATTGGAAGAGAGCCGAGTCCGATACCACATCCTCCGCCTTCGCCACATTGCCAATTTGGGTTTTGAAATAGTCGATGGCGACACTTGCTTGGGTGGTGGGCGTGCTGGTAGTCGTAGGCGAGGCGTCTCCGCTGGCCAATGCTGTGCGGTAGCGGTTCACCAGCCCTTCGGTGAAACGCGCATCCCGAATGCGGGCGGTGCCAAACTCGGCAAAGCCGAACTGTCGGGCCATCTCTTCCAGCCGCCCATCGGGGGTGCTGTTGGCAAAGTCGCTGGCGTCCGCCGCCCCCTGTTCAAGGGCGATTAAGACCAGCGACGATAGGGGCGGGTTGTCGCCATAGCCATAAGCCTTGGTGATGAAGTCGAGCAGCCGCTGATCGGCCACCAACTCTAACGCATTGTTAATACTGCCGATGGTTTGACGCCAATACTCCACCTCTGCCTCTACGCTCACCGTGCCTGCGGGCACCACCGCCGAGGGCGCATTGCGCTGTAAGACATTATAGGATGTCAGGGTGGGCAGCATTGCGGGACACCATAAATTGCTCAAAAATATATATGCAATTTAAGGTTGTTATTCTGTTAATAAGGGCGTGATACGTTTTGGGAGGCGCTTGATCTATTCCCCCCGTGGCGCGGCGATGATCATTTCCATATAGGTGCCGTAAGGCGAGGTAGGGTCAGAGATCACCGCAAACCCCAAAAGGGACACCTCTTCATTCAAAAGTTGCCCACGCCGTTTTTCATTTTGCTGCCAAGCCGCAAGGGCGTTTTCAATATCCGTATACCCGCCCGCCACAAGGCTTCCCCCGCTGGCGATATCTGTAAGGCCAGCATTGAGCAATCGCACCCCAATCCCCTGACCATTTCGGCTATTGGAGGACACTTCTTTCCGTATAGAGAGGTCCATTACATGATCTTGCGCCAACCGGCTTAGGCGATCATCAAGGCGTAAGGGGGGCGCACCATTCGCAAGACGGAATTGGTTCATTGCGATCAGCGCTTTTTCCCCGGCGGCCCGTTGGAGGCTATTGATATCCTCCCCCATGATTGCAGGCGCGGGTTGGGCGAAAACTTTTGAGGCGGCGGGCGATGCTGCCCCCCTCTTGTCTTTGGATGCTTCCTCTACCGACGGTTCTGCCCTATCTTTCCTATCTTTTTGCTGCTGCGCTACATTTTGCATATCCGCGGAAGAAAGCTTGCGCATTTTCGCCTGACCATCATCGGGCAATAGCGGCAATGGGGAGGCGCAGGCCGCCAAGCATAGGGGCAGCCATAGGAGAGAAATAAAGGATTTTTGGCGCATCGATCAAAAGCTCCGGCATTCAATCTTTCTTTTATGCAAAAGAAGGACCATCTGTCAGCCTATTTTACGCCAAAGGTTAAAGGATCTCCAGCACCGCCTCGGGCGGGCGGCCGATCGCCGCTTTGGCGCCGTTCACCAATATCGGCCGCTCCATCAAAATGGGATGCGCCGCCATGGCGGCAAACAGGGCCTCATCATCGGCGTCCTTCAACCCCTCCGACCTATAAACCGCCTCTTTCACCCGCATCATCTCCCGGGGGGTGCGGTTTAACTTTTTGGCGAGGGCTTTCAGGTCTTTGACGTCGAGCGGGGTTTCGAGATATTTCACGATCTCCGGGCTGTGACCATGTTCTTCCAGCAGCGCCAAGGTCTGGCGCGATTTCGAACAGCGGGGGTTATGGTAAAGGATCATACAGTCACCTCTTAGAAAAGTTTCGCTTTGAGAAGATAAGTGCCGCTTTGGCTGAAGACCGTGCCGCCGGTGCCGAGCTTGAACCGCGCGATGCCCGCCACATGATCCGTGTCCACCCCGCCCAGGTCAAGGGTGGTCACCCCCTTTTTCTTCAGCGCCTTGATGGCCGACCAAAGGAGGAAGTTGTGGACATTTTTTCCCCGCCCCTCCTCACTCGCCCAGCCGATATGATAAGTGGCCGCATTGCCATGGAGCAAGAACAGCATCCCGCCAATGCGGCCCGCTTGGTCTTTCGCCTCTAGGGCGAAGACGGATTTTTGTCCCGCTTTCAATTGGTAAAAGGGGATGAGCCCCGGGTCTTGGGCCTTATATTTCAGGCGCAATTGTTGGTTCCGCTCTTCGCGCAGGAGCCATTCATATTGCTCCGGCCGTCGGCCCATTTGGGAGATGGTGAGCCCCTCCTTCTCCGCCGCGCGGAGGCGGTTCCGCCATTTGCCGTCAAAACCCTTGAGGAGGTCTTCCTCATCGGGCGACAGGTCTAAGAGCACCGTGTGATAGCTACTCACCACGCGGGGGAGCTTCGCCGCCCCCTCCCCGTCGCTATCCACCGTCCACGGCATCGCAAGGAAAAGATAGGGTTTTGGCAAGGGCGGATTGTTTTTTAATGCGCTGTAGGCGGCCTGTTTTTGCGCCAGCGTCACGCCCGGCCGCCAGACGGGACCCATCATCACCGTGGCTAAGGTACCGCCGAGCACCCGCCGCAGGATGACTTGCGCGACACCCAGTAGCTCTTTCCCTTCAAACAGCCGTACACGGTGGACTCCGCCGCCCCGCGCCGTCACCACCTCACCATAGGCATAATGCTGTTGATAGGGCACAAACCCTATCTGCTCGAGCGCGCGGTCCCAAGCTTTGGGCGTGGCCTTGTCCCACTCCGCCGTGATGAGATGACTTTCTTTCATGCGCCTTGAACTATTTCGCTGACAAACAGGCAAATCAGCTTATAGTTTGCCAATGTTCGGACGAAAAAAACAAGTGATTAAAGGCTATGATTTGCCGAGCCCCCGCCTCACCGGCACAGCCCTACGGCTGATGATGGTTTACATTGCCCTACCGATGATCGTCGGGCTGGCGCTCATCGATGTGATACTATTCTTGGTGTTCAAATACGCCTTTGGTAGTTGTTACGGCATGTGGTGTTTGTTTTAATCAAAATATTTCGCTTATCCCCACCACTCCGCTCATCCCGGCTGAAGCGAAGCGGAAGGCCGGGATCTCATGAAATTGGTATGCGGTGAATGCTGAGAAAGATCCGCGCCTTCGCGGGGATGAGCGGCAACACCCATTTAAACTCGCGCTACCGCACTTTTTCTTCTTCAACTTTATCTTCATCCCCTTCGCCTGGCGCGGGGCCCAGATCTTCAGGGATAAATTCAAAGTCGAGGTTGTTATCCTCTTTGGTAAGCACCCGGACGATACCGCCATTTTTAAGGGCACCAAAAAGGATTTCATCCGCAATCGGCTTTTTGATATGCTCTTGAATGGTCCGCGAGAGGGGCCGCGCGCCCATTTCTTCATCAAAACCCTTTTCGGCGAGCCAGCGGGTGGCACTCTCCGTCAATTCGAAGGTGACATTCCGGTCCGCCAATTGCGCCTCAAGCTGCAACACGAATTTCGCCACAATCCGGTCCACAATGGGTTTTGACAACCCTGCGAATTGTATGATCGCATCCAAACGGTTGCGGAATTCTGGCGTGAAGAGCTTTTCAATCGCTCTATTCTGCTCATCGGACGCCCGCCCGCGGCCAAAGCCAATTTCATTCTTCGCCGCATCGGACGCGCCCGCATTGGTGGTCATGATGATGATCACATTGCAGAAGTCGACTTTCTTGCCATGGCTGTCCGTTAGCTGACCATTATCCATGACCTGCAGCAAGATATTGAAAATCTCCGGATGCGCCTTTTCTATTTCATCGAGCAGCACCACGGCATGGGGGTTTTGATCCACTTGGTCCGTCAAGAGACCGCCGCCTTGGTCAAAGCCCACATAGCCGGGAGGGGCACCGATTAACCGGCTCACCGTATGACGCTCCATATATTCGGACATGTCAAAGCGGAGAAGCTCCACGCCCATCATTTTAGACAGCTGTTTAGCGACCTCCGTCTTGCCCACCCCGGTGGGGCCGGCAAAAAGGTAAGAACCGATGGGCTTGTCCGGCTCGCGCAGACCCGCCCGGGCCAGCTTAATGGCCGCTGTTAATTGCTCAATGGCATTATCTTGTCCGTAGACGACGCGTTTAAGGTCCTCCGGCATGGATTTAAGCCGCTCCGTATCCGACTTGGAGACGGTTTTTGGCGGGATCCGCGCCATTTGGGCGATGATTTCTTCCACCTGCTCAACGCCAATTTCTTTAACGCGCGCCTCTTCAGCGAAGAGCATTTGCCGCGCCCCCGCCTCGTCAATCACGTCAATCGCTTTGTCGGGCAGCTTTCGGTCCGCCATATATTTGGCTGAAAGCTCAACAGCAGTTTTGATCGCCTCATCACTGTAAGTCAGCTGATGGTGTTTTTCAAAGGCCTCCCGCAGCCCGCGCAGAATTTCAATCGTATCGGGCACAGAGGGTTCCATCACATCAATTTTTTGGAACCGGCGGGACAGCGCTCGATCCTTCTCAAAATGTTGCTTATACTC
>JBCCMT010000086.1:0-7628 GCA_039026195.1 Pseudomonadota bacterium
GGGATTTCACTTAAATAATAAATATTCGGGTTGAAAAACCGGAACCAAAAGAGAGAAGAAAGAAAACTTTCTATTGCGCCGAGATTTGTGGCGATCAAGGCACCTAACGCCACCCCGCAAAGGGCCCCCGTCACCCCAATACTGGCCCCCACCAGCATAAAAATCCGCATCACTGATCCTTGGCTCGCCCCCATGGTGCGCAAAACCGCAATATCACTGCGTTTGTCTTTCACCAGCATCACCAGTCCACTGATGATATTGACCACAGCGACCGCGACAATCATGAGAAGGATAATGCGTTGAAGCCCCCGCTCCACTTGAAGGGCGTTGAAGATATCGCTGTTTCGAAACCGCCAATCCTGCACGGAAACTGTCGGGCCCACACTTACCCTAATTGCCCCCAGATAAGGGTCGATATTCAAGGCATCCTCCACCCGGATTTCAATTTCAGAAACCTCTCCCTTTTTTCGGGCAAAAAGTTGGGCCTGCTCTAAGGGCATATAGGCATAATACTGATCAAAGGCGGAGTTCCCAATTTGGAATATAGCCCCCACCTTATAGGCTTTTTGCGTGGTCGCCGATTGGCCAAAGGGGGTTTCCACCCCGCCGGCGGTGACCAATGTCACGCTATCCCCCACCCACACGCCTAAATTGGCCGCCAGACTGGACCCCAAAGCGATTTCATTCCCGCCATTCTTCCCCTCCCCAAAGGTCAGAAAATTGCCTTGGCGTATATGCCCTTCGCCTGCGACCTTTTCTAAGGAGCGCACATCCTCAGGGGACAGACCTTGCACAAGCGCTAACCCCTCACCACTTTGACCCACGGCATAGGTTTCCACCCGTAACACCGGCGTGGCACGCACCACCCCGGGCAGGGCCCGTAGCTCTGCGGCTTGCGCCTCATAATCCGTTAGCGGCTCATCGGTGGAGGTGACAAACACATGCCCACTTACGCTTAAAAGTTGGTCAAGAATGTTGATCCGAAATCCTTGAAAAACGGACATCACCACGATCATCAACGCAACGGACAAGGTGATCAGCGAAAAGGCAATAATGGTGATTAAGCTCACGCCAGCGCCCTTACGGGTCGCCCCCAGATAGCGGCGGGCGACCATCCGCTCAAAGGGGCCGAAGGGTTTGCTCTGGCTAGAGGTTCGGGTCGAAGAAGATGTCGTCTGCATTCATCCGGCTTGCCATGAGTGGCCGTTCATTTCCAGAAAAAACCAAGCTCATGCCTCTAGGGTGCGGTTGGCCGTCCGGAAATGCGCTTTAAACAAGGTTATTTATATCGTCTCGACATCGTCGCAACTTCATATTCAGCACATCGATGCGGGGCGGCACCCCAAGCCTTAGCGGTAAGCCCACCATGCCTGTGCCAGAGGTGACAAATAATTTTCCCAAAGGGGTCTCACTATACCCATATCGTGATGTGCGGCAGGCAAAGGTAAGATGGCACGTTACCCCGGGAATATAAATCTGCCCGCCATGGGTGTGGCCTGAGACCATGAGGTCGAATGACTTAAGATCGGGATCCATCATCATATCGGGGTTATGCTGGAGAAAAATGATGGGCATACCGGAAGCTTTCTCCGGCATCTCCCCCAAATCTTCGTTTCGTTTTGTATGGGCCCAATAATCACGAAACCCTATAATACGTAGAAATTTTCCGTCAGCAGAGAAAATGGCTTCCTTCGCGTTCAAAATTGTCACGCCCACCTTTTCCAAGGCCTCTGTTAAAGGGGCCGCAACATCAGGGCCCGGCAAGCCAACATCGTGATTTCCCATGACGGCATAGGCAGGCATGTCAAGTTTTGAAAAGGCGGCGAAGGTTTTGTCGAACTTCTCCGCTTCCAGATGATAGGTAAAATCTCCTGGCATCAGCACGAGATCAACATTCGCCCCATTAATATGCTTGACCACCCGCTCCGTAGATATGGCATGGGGAAATATACCCAAATGCAGATCCGCCACCACCGCGGCGCGCAAGGTGCCGGGCAAGCCCTCTCCGCATATCTCCACCTCATGCTCTACGATCAAAAGCCGCTGGGGTTCAATAAATCGGGCATAGGCCAGCACAGTAAGGGGAATAAGCGCTAAAATAGAGAGTATGCGGAAAGATTTTCTGACAAATATCTGCCATAGGAGCGCCCCTGCCAGTGGGAAATATAGAAAGCTAAGCCAATAGATGGCTTGCTTTACAAATACTGGCAGCGCTAGTTCCATCTTTTTAGGCCCCTACTTTATGGCTCACCGCCTTTAGCCATTTGGCAAAGTCCGCTTCGGTGAGATTTCCCGTGGCCACGTCTATGGTGATTGCGGCCGCTTCAGCTTCGTCTGCCTCAATCTCATATCCGTTCATTCCTAAAAAAACATAAGCGGCGAAGAAGGCTGTACGTTTATTTCCATCCACAAAGGCGTGGGCCCTGCCGATCCCAGCGACATACGCAGCGGCAAGATCAAAAAGCGTAGGCTCCCCATAACTTGCAACATGACGCGGTTTTGCCAAAGCGCCTTCCAGCAAACCCTTATCCCTTAAACTCGCTGCCCCGCCATGGTCCGCCAAGCTTCGCTCATGCATCGCCATCACAATAGGCTCGGTTAGCCATTTTATATCATGGCTCATTGGGCAAGAGCGCGTAAGGTATTGCGATATTTTTTCGCCCCTTTTTCAATCCACTCCGTTGCATCCTCTAAATCTGCATCAAAAAAGTGGAGTTCAATTCCGCGCTCTGTCTCCACCAGATGTAATTCATCATCTTTTTCGATACGATGACGGTCGAGTATCTCTTTAGGGATCACCACACCGAGGGAATTTCCAATGGCACGCACTTTGACAGAAGACATAACATCACCTTTCGTTATAACAGATGATATAACATGTTATAACTTCTGTTGCAACATTATGCCAGCCTATCGAGCCAATAAGCTGGGCTCAATGGGAGATACCGTGCTTGCACCGGCCGTTACGGCGGAGGTAAGGGCACTTGCGCGGGGTAAAAGATTATCAGCAAAAAATCGCGCTATGGAGATTTTTGCCGCCATATAATCAGCCTCGGCTCCCTCCAA
Organism: Pseudomonadota bacterium; assembly: GCA_039026195.1. Lineage (GTDB taxonomy): Bacteria > Pseudomonadota > Alphaproteobacteria > Caulobacterales > Parvularculaceae > Parvularcula. The sequence continues at coordinate 3,067 of JBCCMT010000086.1, forward strand.
TTGCTCAGCGGCATTGTGGGCCCCTCGTGCTAGATAATATCCCCCTGCCACATAGCCGAACTGGTCAAGATAAGGGGTCGCCCCGGCCAGCCCCTCCTCTGGATCTTTTCCCATGGCGGCCACCATCCAGTCGGTGGTTGCTCGTAAGCTTTCAACTTCTTGTGCAAGCTCCTGACCGATCGCTTTTAAATCCGTATGGGAATGGTTTTGAAGACTTGTGCTGAGGTCTTTTGCTTCATCTAAAAAGTCATAGGCGAGCTTACCCTGCCCCATGCCCAGTTTTCGGCCCACAAGGTCAATGGCCTGAATGCCGTTCGTGCCCTCATAAATTTTGCAAATCCGCACATCCCGCAAATGCTGCGCTGCGCCGGTTTCCTCGACAAAGCCCATGCCGCCATGAACCTGAATGCCAAGGCTCGTCACCTCCTCCCCCCGGTCACTGCCGAAGGCTTTCGAAATGGGGGTCAGCAGCTCCTCCCGTTCCTTAGCGGCCGCAGCGGTTTTCTCGTCAGGGGATTGGTGCGCTACATCATAGGCCACGATATTGGCATAGCAGATGGCGCGCCCTGCTTCGGTCAGTGCCTTCATGGTCATCAGCTGACGGCGGACATCTGGGTGCTGAATGATAGGAATTGCGGGACCCGACTTTACCCCATAGGCCCGGCCTTGGGTACGATCTTGCGCAAAGGCGAGCGCCTGCTGGAAAGATCGCTCCGCGACGGAGACCGCTTGCATACCCACATCAATGCGGGCGGCGTTCATCATCACGAACATGTTTTTCAGCCCCTCATTTTCCTTCCCCACTAAGGTGCCGATGCAGTCATCATTGTCACCAAAATTCATGACACAAGTTGGGGAGCCGTGTTGTCCCAACTTATGCTCAATACCGCCTATTTTAATATCGTTGAGGGTGCCAAGGCTGCCATCACTTTCCACCCGGAATTTCGGAACGAGGAACATGGAAATGCCCCGCGTTCCCTCTGGCGCATCAGGCAACCGCGCGAGCACAAGATGACAGATGTTTTCGGTCAAATCATGGTCACCGTAAGAAATCCACACCTTGGTGCCTGAGATTTTATAGGTGCCATCCCCCACAGGCGTGGCCTTACATTTCAAGGTGGAAAGGTCAGAGCCCGCATGGGGCTCCGATAAATTCATGGTGCCGGTCCATTCGCCGGACACCATTTTGGGGAGGAAAATCTCCTGTTGTTCTTGACTGCCATAGGTCAGCAACGCCTTCACCGCGCCGGTGGTCAGGCATGTCCCCATGGAAAAAGACACGCAAGCCGCAAATAGCGAATCCGATACCATCAGCGCGAGCGATTGCGGCAATCCTTGCCCACCATATTCTTCAGGGAAGGCAAGCCCGTTCCACCCCGCCTCAATATATTGCCCGTAAGCTTCTTTAAAGCCAGGGGTTGTGAAAACCTTCCCGTTCTCCAGCCGTGCGCCCTCCTGGTCGGAGGGCCAATTGAGGGGCGCAACCACATTGTCAGAAAACTTCCCCGCCTCTTCCAGAACCGCATTGATAAGGTCATCGGAGAGGTCTTCATAGGCCCCGGTTTTGCGTATCTCTTCAAACCCAGCCGCATGGTCCATGAGAAATTTCATATCGCGCACAGGGGTTTGGTAAGTCATGGTCCGATCTCCAAAAAAGCTCTTATTAGATGTAATATGGCCCGGCAAAGTTCACAAAGGGTATGCGCAGTTGAAAAGGGCAGCGCTTGAAAACCCGCCTAAACCCTGTATCGGCTTTTTCCATGTCTGCCCTATGTTCACCTGATGATGCTGTTGCCTATCTGAAGGCGGGAAAGCTGGTGGCGCTCCCCACGGAGACGGTTTACGGGCTTGCTGCTGATGCTGCGGATGGAGGGGCCGTGGCGGCCATTTACGAGACGAAAGGTCGCCCTCGGTTTAACCCCCTTATCCTCCACGTGTTGGACGTTCATCAAGCCCAACAATATGGGCAAATAGAGGGATTGGCCCAAGCGCTTATGGACGCTTTTTGGCCTGGGCCCCTCACCCTGGTGGTGCCCTTGCGCGACAACGCGCCGGTGGCATCGCTTGTCACAGCGGGCCTTGAGACCATCGCCTTGCGCAGTCCCGCCCACCCCACAGCTCGGCAGATTTTAGCTGCGTTCGGTCACCCCTTTGTAGCGCCCAGTGCCAACCGATCTGGCCGCATCAGCCCCACCGAAGCGACCCATGTGTTGGCTGAGTTTAGGGATCAGGTCCCCGTGGTGGATGGCGGCCCCTGCCCATTAGGGGTGGAAAGCACGATTGTCGGCCTTCTTGAAGACAAAGTCAGCCTCCTTCGGCCAGGAAGTGTGACCCCCGAAGACATAAAAGGGGTGATCGGCAAACCTTTATTACCGCCCACGGAGAAAATCCAAGCCCCGGGCATGATGACGAGCCATTACGCGCCGTCAAACCCCCTTCGCCTTAATGCCGCAGCGCCTGAGGCGGAAGAGAGGCTATTGGGCTTTGGAAAAATGACGTCCCCACCGGCGCTGAACCTTTCTGAGGGGGCAGATTTGAAAGAAGCCGCCGCCAATCTTTTCACCTATCTTCGCCGCTTGGATGAAAGCCCAGGCCCCATCGCCGTGGCGCCCATTCCCGACAAAGGCCTTGGTATCGCCATCAATGACCGCCTCCGCCGGGCCGCTGCGCCGAAGCCCTCTTAAAAGTGTCATCCCGGTTTGACGCCTTAGCGGCAAGACCAGGATGACTTCATCTTTACAGTTTCAAAGAGAAAAAAGATCCTCTACAGCATTCTCAACAGCTGAAGGATCTTCGCCATGCAAATCTTTATCGACACCGCCGACACCGATGAACTTAAAGCCGCCTTTGACACCGGGCTTGTGGATGGGGTGACCACCAACCCCTCCCTCATCGCCAAATCGGGCCGTGATTTTAAAGAGGTGATCGCAGCGATTTGTGAGATGACCGACGGGCCCGTGTCCGCCGAGGTGGCCTCCACCGAATATCAAACAATGTTGAAAGAAGGCCGGGTGTTGGCCGATATCGCCAGCAATGTGGTCGTGAAACTCCCCCTCACCTGGAATGGGCTCAAAACCTGTCAAGATTTAAGCGATGATGGCATCAACACCAATGTCACCCTCTGTTTTACGGCTAACCAGGCCTGGCTCGCTGCGAAGGCCGGGGCGACCTTCATCTCCCCCTTCATCGGGCGGCTAGATGATTTGGGGATGGACGGGATGGAGCTGATTGCGGAAATCCGCGCCCTTTACGACGCCCACGGATATGAAACGGAAATTCTCGCTGCCTCTATCCGCTCCACAGCCCATGTGAAAGACGCCGCCATTATGGGCGCTGATGTTTCCACCATTCCCCCCAAGGTGTTCAACCAATTGATTGGCCATCCGCTGACGGACAAAGGCCTTGACGCGTTTGTGAAGGATTGGGCGTCAACGGGCCAGTCGATTTTATAGTCGCACCCCTTCCTCTTAGAGGGGGCCTCTCTCCCGTTGTTAGCTTTTGATATTCAACAAGCCCTAAAGCGTCTTGAGCCGACGCACCTCTGCCACGGTGTTTTTGACGGTATCCCGCAAATGAAGAAGAGCCGCCTTGCGGTCCTCTTCTTCCCCTTTTTCGCCCACTAATTTCTCCGCACGCTCACAGATATCGCCCACTTCCCAGGCCCCCACCCCGCGGGAGGCGCCCTTTAAGGCATGGGCGGCATCTTTCCACGCGGTATCTTCGGATTTGGGATCAAGGACGCGGGCCCACATTTCCGCCTGCTCTTCAAAAATCGACAAAATCTCATCCCGCAAATTGCGATCGCCGGCCACATATTTTTCCAAATGATCAAGATCAATGAGTGCGCTTTTGGCCATCATGGGGGTCCTTCTTTCTTACCGCCTTAAAATGGGAAGGAATGGTTAAGAACATCTTGCCAGTTGCGCTTAAGGGCGGCTGCTTTTACCTCTTTAGATATTGCGGAGGATGAAAATGACCCAAGCGGACACCCTTTTCCTGGGGGCCAGCCTTAAAGATGAGACGCCAACCCCTGTCACCATGCTGCTTAAATATGCCAATCGGCATGGGCTTATCGCCGGCGCGACGGGCACGGGTAAGACGGTGACGCTGCAAATTATGGCCGAAGCCTTTTCCCGGGAAGGGGTGCCGGTCTTTGTGGCCGATGTGAAAGGGGATCTTGCCGGGTTGGGGGCGGCGGGCGCGGATAAGAGCTTTCTGATGGACCGGGCCAATACGATCGGGCTTGAAGATTATGGCCCCGACGCGATGCCCGTCGCCTTTTGGGATCTGCACGGCAAAAAGGGGCACCCCATTCGGGCCACCATCACGGAAATGGGCCCTCTCCTCCTCTCGCAACTGATGAATTTGAATGACACCCAAGAGGGGGTACTGACCTTGGCCTTTCGTGTTGCCGATGAAGAGGGGTTGCCCCTTTTAGATCTTAAAGACCTTCGCGCTCTCCTTGTGCATATTGGTGAGCGACGGGCGGAGTTGTCCCTCACTTACGGCAATGTTTCCCCAGCGTCTGTGGCGGCCATTCAGCGGCGATTACTGCAACTTGA
>JBCCMT010000087.1:0-7586 GCA_039026195.1 Pseudomonadota bacterium
GACCGTGTTGCAGGGCTTAAGGCGGGCGGGGATGATTATCTTGTTAAACCTTATGCCTTCTCTGAATTGATTGCCCGGGTGGAGGCCCTTGGGCGACGCCGTGCGCCCCAAAATGTCCAAACGCGCTATGAAGTGGATGGCTTAGAGATTGATATCTTGACACGGACAGTGCGGCGAGATGGGAAGAAAATCGATCTTCAGCCCCGTGAGTTTCGATTGCTGGAATATCTGATGCGCCACTCAGGGCAAGTGGTGACTCGAACCATGCTCTTAGAAAATGTTTGGGAATATCATTTTGATCCGCAAACCAATGTCATTGATGTGCACATATCTCGCTTACGGTCAAAAATCGATAAAGAATTTGACAAACCTCTTTTACGAACCGTGAGGGGGACGGGTTATACCTTGGGGGCAGAAAAAGAAGAGTGATGTCTTAAAGCATTTCCAGGCCAAGTGTGTGCGGTTGGCCGTCCGGAAATGTGAAAATACAAAGACTCAAAGCGTCTCCGTGATTCCGATTGAAGCGGAGACGCTTTAAAACAATATCAACAAAGAGGGAGTGAATATAAAGCATCGTGACGGAAGAGGGGCATACACCACTTTTGCGAAGGCGTATTGTACCGCGCCTGTTGCGGACAAGTGCCTTTCGATACACAATGATGTTTTTTTTCTTCTTTGTGCTATCGATAGCCGGGATAGGATACTATGTTCTGTCTGGCACCTATACAGCCACCCTCGAGCGTCTTGATGCGGAAATTACGGCGCAGATTGATTATCTTACCCAGATGAATAATCGGGTGGGAGAAAATAATGTTGAAGGCTTTAACCTCATGCATAGTGAGGTGGAGCGACTGAATATCATCGAAAAAGAATCTCGATATTTGGTGCTTGTATATGTAAAATCTCGCCGTAGTTATCTGCAAGTGTCTAACACGGGCAATCTCGCTGAATATCCCCCAGAGGTTTTATATAGCAAAGATCTTTTTCAGTTTGATTACGAAATCGCGGATGCAGATCACAAGACAGGGTTGCAAATTCGTGAGGCCCGCGTGGCTGTGGGGCGCGCACAAAAATTTTACTATAATAATGATCGTCTTAGCCGTGCAATCGTCTTTGTATATCGAGATATCACAGATGTGAGCGATATGTTGAACACGGCGCAAACTGTCGTTTTGCGGACCAGCATGTTTGCCCTTATTCTCGCCTTGGTTCTTGGTATTCTGTATAGTGGTATATTTTTACGCCGCGTCGATCATATTGGGCAAACGGTTAAAGCGATCAGTAGCGGCGATTTGAACCGGCGCATCGCCCTTCAGGGGTCCCAAGACGAATTTGATACGCTTTCGGAGAATATTAACGAAATGCTCAATCAGATTGAGCGTCTCATGACCGGTATGCGTCAGGTGTCAGACAATATTGCCCATGACTTACGCTCGCCCTTAACCAGGATTAAAGCCAGGCTTGATCGCGCCTTAAGTGAAGGGGAGGGGGCGGATCTTTCCGCGGTAGTAGACAAAACCACGGAGGATGTGGAGCGCCTGCTCGCCACATTCAATGCGCTTTTATCCATTACCCGGATTGAATCGGGGGAGGGGGGCGGCACAAAAACCGCTGTGGATGTGGCAGCGGTGGCTGAAGAAATGTTAGAGCTTTACGAACCTGCCGCAGCGGAGGCAGGGTTTAAGCTCATCGGCAACATTTCACCGGCCCCCCTTGTGATGGGGTCAAGGGAGTTGATTAGCCAAGCGATCGCTAATCTTTTGGACAATGCCTTAAAATACGCCAAAGGCAGTGAAGACCAACCGAATGAAGACCCGACCATTGAGTTAAAAGTCGCGCCGGGTCCCAATAGGGGCACCCTATTGTCCATCGTGGATAACGGGCCAGGTGTATCGGAGGCGGATGAAAAACATATTCTGAAACGTTTTGTAAGGTTAGAAGAGAGCCGATCCACCTTAGGAAATGGCCTGGGACTCTCTTTAGTCTCCGCCATTGCCCAGCGTCATCAAGCAAAATTGACCATTGGGCGCGGACTTCGTCATCACCCTGAGGGGCGAAAACTATCCGTCCATACCGCCTATGGCCTTGGAATTCGGATACTTTTTCCCCCGGCGCTGAAGCCTTCAAAAAAGGGGTTGGTGACAAGCGTTACACAAACACAAGGTAAAGCTTAAGTTTTTTGCAATTTCCCTCTTGAAAGGAAGGGTAAATCAGCTCTCTATCTGTTTCCATCGCAATATCATAACGCCAAATCAGGCACTGGAGACAAAAATGAGCAAATCAGAATTTATTAGCAATGTGGCGGACGCTGGAGATATGACCAATGCTGAAGCAAAGCGGATGGTTGAACTTGTGTTCGGTGAAATCGAAAATGGACTGAAAAAGTCAAAAAAAGAAGGCAAATATACCATTGGCACCTTTGGCACATTCACCATCACAAAGCGCCCTGCACGGAAAGGTCGTAACCCCCGCACAGGTGAAGAGATTAAGATTAAAGCGTCAAAATCTTTGCGGTTTCGGCCCTCTTCTAACCTTAAATCCGCTGCAGGGATTAAATAAAGCAAAGACTGAGTTTTGGGGGCGGTTATGATCCCTCAATTTGAGACACAGATCAAAGCCGCACTCTCTCCGGGTGCGGTTTTATGTGTGAATAGTGAAAACCCATCCCAAGACCCTTTTGATGCTTTTCTTCAAAATGTTCGAAAAGCATCCCCTTTCTTATGCCGGCTTATTGATCAATCAAAAGATCGACTCCCCCGTATTTTATCTGCATCGGCGGAAAATGGCTTCCAAGACCTTTGGCCCCAAGGGATAGAGGGGGAGAATGGGGCCGAAGCGAAAAAAAGATTACGACAAGCAAGAGCTGATATGGCGCTAGCCATCGCCTTGGCTGATGTGTCTGGTGTTTGGCAGTTGGAAGATGTTGTGGGGGCCCTTAGTCATTTTGCCGACCTCTGTATAGAGCAGGCACTCCAAGCTGCATGGCAAGATGTTCTTTTGCTTCGAGGGCTGAAATTTAGAGACGCCCCGCCATCCTCTCCCCTAGGGTTAATAATTGTCGGCATGGGGAAATTAGGCGCGCAGGAGCTAAACTACTCAAGTGACATAGACCTTGTGGCGATTTATGACCCTCACCCCTTTGGGATTCATGAACAAAGCAGAGTTGATGCCCGGGGCGTGGCCATCAAAACGGTCCAAGCCATGGTGGATATCTTAAGTCAGCAGACCGAAGATGGATTTGTTTTCCGCACGGATTTACGATTAAGGCCAAACCCAAGTACCACAGGGGTGGCTGTTAGTTTGCCTTCAGCTGAACGATATTATCAAGAATACGGACAAAATTGGGAAAGGGCAGCTTACATCAAAGCCCGTGTATGTGCTGGTAACAAAGAGCTAGGAGCCGCATTTTTAAAGCTGATGCACCCTTTTACATGGCGCCGGACCTTAGACTATGGCGCTGTTGCTGATATTCATGCCGTGAAGAAACAAATTCATGCTGAAAAAGGTGTTCAGCATCTTCAAGTTCGGGGGGGAAATATTAAACTCGGTCCAGGGGGCATCAGAGAAATTGAGTTTTTTGCCCAAACGCAGCAATTGCTATTCGGTGGCCGATATGAAGGGTTGCAAACGCCTAAAACGGTAGAGGCGCTCGATATTCTTGCGCAAACGGAACATATCACACCTGAGATCGCATCGGGGCTAAAACAAGCCTATGCGTTTTTGCGCAATTTAGAACATCGCTTACAAATGCGCGAAGACTGCCAAACCCAAACCATTCCTGATCAAGATGATGCTGTTGCTGCAATCGCGTTATTGATGAATGAAAAGAATATTGATCACTTTTTGGAAACAACCCGTGCGCATCTCTTATTTGTCCATAATGCCTATGCGGAGCTTTTTGAGACGCCAGAACCCACAAGCCCCGTGCCGGGGAGCTTGGTCTTTACCGGGGTGGAGGATGACCCAAGAACCATTGAAACCCTAACTAGCCTTGGTTTTGCAGACCCTTCTATCATCACGTCCCGTATTCGCCGGTGGCACCAAGCAGGTCTTCGCGCGACCCGATCTGTTCGGGCGCGGGAGTTGTTGACCGACTTAGTTCCTCGCATTTTAACAAAATTGAGTGAGCTAGATGACCCCCAAGGGGCGTTTACGGCCTTGGATGCATTTCTCACAGCTCTGCCAGGTGGATTTCAAGCTTTTGCCTTATTCACAGCCCATCCAGAAGTGCTCGATGATATATTGGTTATTTGTCAGTCCTCCCCAGAATTAGCCGCGAAGATGGCGCAGCGCCCAAGCTTAATTGAGGGGCTCTTGGAGGGAAGTGATATCTCCCCACCAGATTTTCCCGCCCCCCAACCTGACGATATCTTAGAGGATCGTCTGGACACGGTGCGCCGGGTGGTGAATGAACACCGTATCCGGGTGGGGGCGAGTTTAGCTTTAGGGCGCGCTGACCCGCACAAGGTCTCCCTGGCGTTATCCAACACAGCGGATAGAGCGATTAAAGACTTAATTGGGGCAGTGCGGGCAGATATAGAAACGCCGCCGGAGGGGGATTTGGCTGTTTTAGGGTTTGGCCGGTTGGGGGTGAGGGGGTTAACCCCATTATCAGATCTTGATCTTGTTTTTGTATATGATCCTCCAAATGGTCAGATGGATCATGAAAAAGGGTTTACCCGCCTTATTCGCCGTATCGTAAACGCCCTTTCTGTTCCGACCACGGAGGGGCCCTTATATGAGATTGATATGAAGCTGCGTCCCTCTGGCGGGGCGGGGCCCACGGTGGTGTCTTTACCCGCCTTTTATCAATATTATCAGCAAAAGGCATGGGTGTGGGAGGAGATGGCCTTAACAAAGGCAAGGGTCGTGCTCGCTGATGGAGAGATGGGGGAAAAGTTAGACACCCTTGTGGACAATGCTTTAGTTCAGCCGCGAGATCGGCATGAAGTGTTCCAAGCCGTAGGGGAAATGCGTCAACGCTTGTTACGGGAAAAGCCTCCAAAGTCCCCCCTTGATGTTAAACGATTACGGGGGGGGCTGATCGACATAGACTTTTTGGTACAAGGAATGAGCCTTATCCACGGGCACGAATTAGGCCGATTGCCGCGCAATAATGTTGAGGCCCTCACCATCCTGATGAATGCGGATAAAATTTCTCGTGATGATGCAGAGATTTTATGTGAAGCTTATGTGGCTTATGAAGCGTTAATCCAATATGTACGTGCCACCTTTGGTGACAATCCGCCTGGCTACTTATCGGCTCTGCGGGCAAGGCGGCTGTCCCAACTCTCTTCAAATTGGAACGAGGATGATGTTCCGAGCCAAGTGGTTGATTACTCCGCTGCGGTTGCCGCCATCTTCAATAAAATAATCCATCCGCCGGGGGATAAAACAACGCTTAAGGGTTAAAGCAGATTATTCGCTTTGCCTTTAATTCAGTAACGTGCCCGCCGGCCGAATGTCCTGCTGCTCTTTGCTCGGGGCGAGGGCTTCGATGGTGGGCTCTGTCAAAATTCGGCTTCGTCCCTTCAACATAGAAGGAAGGCTCACCACCGCGCCGGGGCGGCGGGGCAGGGTGAAGGAGGCGACGGTGCCGCGGCTGACTTCACTGGCAATGCCAAGGATGCCGCCTTGGGCCTCAATAAGAGATTTTGACAAAGCCAAGCCAAGGCCAGAGCCGCGCCGGCTGCGGGAGAAATGATCTTCCACTAGCTCAAAGGGGGCACCCAGTCGTTCAAGTTGATCATCATGGATACCAATGCCCGTGTCAGCAATAATCACTGTTACGCTGGTTAAATCCACCATGGTGGTCACGGTGACAGAGCCCCCCCGGGGGGTGAATTTCTCTGCGTTTGAGAGGAGGTTGATAAAAATCTGTTTGATGGCCCGTTGGTCACCCCAGACGGAGGGCACATGGTCAATCACCGCCTGCAGACGAATATTTGATTCCCGCATCTGCGTTTCAATAAAGCGTAAACCCTCTTTCAAGGTCCGTTCCAGCTCCACTTGACCTGGGCGAAGGTCGAGTTTCCCTGCTTCGATCTTGGAAAGATCGAGAATATCATCAATCAGGGTGAGGAGATGTTTGCCGCTATTATTGATGTCAGAAACATATTCGGCGTATTTCTCATGGCCTAAGGGGCCATAAAGTTCTTCGCGCATTAACTCAGAAAATCCGTTGATAGCATTCAAAGGCGTGCGCAATTCATGGCTCATATTCGCCAAAAATTCTGACTTTGCTCGGTTTGCGTCCTCCGACCGCTGACGTTCTGTCTCGTATCGGCGCATGGCTTCGCGCAAATCTTTTCGGGAACGTTCTAAGATATCCACCGTCATTTGCAGCTCTCTTTCATTGCGGCTGCGATGGTCGGCTTCGGCTTTTGCGTCTGTGACATCGTTTCCGATACAGACCCACCCATCCCCTAAGGTACGCCGACGGACAACTTCTAAATATCGATCTTCTGGGAAAAGGGTTTCCATCTCTCCTGGGGCCCCGTCGGAGGGGGGGGCAAAATAATCATAAAGAAGGCTTGGCTCAATCCCAATCACTTTTGCCAATTCCCTGACGGTCATCCCTTCCTTCATTTGGTCGGGCTCGACGTTGAAAAGGGTAGCGAAGGCTTCATTCCAGGCCACAAGGCGACCATAGGCATCCCACAGTAAAAAGGCTTCGGGAATGGCCTCTAGGGTTTCGCGCAAACGGCCCACTAGGCTATCGGCCCGGCCATCATCCAGTGCCGTTTCTGTCACGGGGAGAATAATTCCTTCGCGCGGGGAGGATTTTTGAAGCACACGTAGATAAACATTCTGCCACTCCCCATGGGCGGTGAGAAAGCGAACCCGCCCGTCTTCATCCTTCGCATTTCCTAAAAACAGCCCTAGGGCTTTTGATAAATCCTCTTTATGAACATTTTTGCGAAGGTCCGTATAGGTCAATCTGATATCTTGGCGGGAAAACCCTAGGGCCGCACATAAAGCGGCGGGAAGGGTGAGACTGCTTTTCGTTGCCTCCCACATCCCGCAGCCCGCCCGTTCAGGTCCGATCAGCCGGGTCACGAGCAAATCTCGCTCGCCTTCATTTTTCGCCAATTGAAGGCGTAAGCGCGAGGCCATGGCCAAAAAGCTATAGGCCAGGGTACAAAGAGCAATCCCCGCAGCAAGGTAAGGGAGCCACAGCCGAAAAAGACCGGTGGGGGGCGGGGTCACCATCACCAATTGTTGCCCGCCGGACAAGGGGCGAACGACGGCCCCGTAAGATTTCCCATCGGCACTTTTAATAGTGTTATAAACTGGGGCAGGCAGAAGATTGGTTAGGGAGGTATAGGTGAGGTTTAACTCTTCTATTGTTCCCTCTTTGCCTTCGCCCACAAAGGCGCGGCCATCCGCGGAGAGAATATAATTTGCCCCTTTTAAGGGCGCATTTTGCCCCATCATATTTCGGACCGACGCGGGAAGGGCAATGCCCGGTGCAAGATTAACAGGCGTCATGGGTCGAAGTTGATCTGCGGTGGTGGTGGCCGCCCATAAAACCTGTTCTTGATGGGCTGTGATCGCCTGGGCGCGGTCTTGCAACGCCCGATGAC
>JBCCMT010000088.1:0-7569 GCA_039026195.1 Pseudomonadota bacterium
CAGCAATATGGTGCTCGGCGCGCGCTATCGGGGGATGGGCAGCGGCGCGGACCTGGCCACAAGCCTCTTGCCGCCTGAGTTTGAAGTCGAAGGTCAAGGCTTTGTAGGCGAAATTGGTTTCCGCCGAGACTTTTAATACTATCATCTCTTTTTGAACAAAAGATGGTTAGCGGTAGGGCCCATTGATAGGGCAATGCGCCTTCTGGATTTTTTCCAAAGTAGACATCACTCCCCCTCTTCCTTATGGTCCGCTAACTTTTGACGACGGATGAGGGATCTACCGCATATGGACGCTTTTTTTGCTGGTGTTGACAATATAAGTAACTTTCTTTGGGGAGGGACGTGGAATGACGAGCGGATACTCCCCCTCGCGCCCCTAGCGGTCATCCTTTTAGGGACAGGCACCTGGTTTATGATTGCGACGGGGCTTCGCCCGGTCTTACGCTTTGGCCCTGCCCTAAAAGAAGTGTGGGATGGCCGGAAAGCTCAAGGGACTGAAGGAAGCATCACGCCTTGGCAGGCCCTCTTTACCGCCCTCTCGGGGCAAGTGGGGACAGGTAATCTGGCGGGTGTGGCCACGGCGCTGACCTTAGGTGGGCCGGGGGCCATTTTTTGGATGTGGATTACAGCCATTCTTGGGATGGCTTGTGCCTTTGCGGAAAGTTCATTGGCCGTAAAATATCGGGAGACCCATGAGGGCACGTTACGGGGCGGCCCCATGTATTATATCAAAAATGGACTGAACAAGGGGCGCGGTGGCGTCGGGGGAGCCTTCGGATGGCTCGCCCTTTTCTTTTGCTTTGGCACTCTCTTCTCCGCTTTTATTACGGGCGGCATGGTGCAGTCCAACTCGGTCATGCAAACCGTTACACAGAGTAGTCGTGAATTTTTAGATATGGAGTTCCCGCCAGCCATTATCGGCGGCATTCTTGCGGCCATGGTGTTTGTGGTCATCATTGGCGGTATTAAATCCATTGGCTCCATCGCAGGAAAACTTGTGCCTACCATGGCCTTGGCCTATGTGCTGTTAGCCCTTGTGGTCTTGATCATGTATGCGGAAAATATTCCTGCAGCCTTTGGGTTGATTTTCTCCTATGCCTTTGGGTTGGAACAAGCTGTCGGCGGCGCTGCGGGCTATGGGGTGATGCAGGCTATTCGCTATGGGGTGGCTAGGGGTCTCTTCTCTAATGAGGCCGGCCAAGGTTCAGCCCCCATTGCCCACTCCACCGCGCAAACGGGGGGGCCTGTGGTTCAGGGGGAGATCGCCATGGTCGGTGTCTTTATCGATACGGTCATTATCTGCACCATGACGGCCCTAGTGCTTTTATGCGTGAATGGTGCTTATCCAATGGAAGGGGGCGGCACGACGGAATTTGTCTGGATGTCAGACGCCCTTGATGCCTCAGCCAAAACCAGTGCTGCTTATTCTCAGGCCATTCCCTTTGGCGGGCTCTTTATCAGTATTGCCCTGTTCTTATTTGCTTTTACCACAATGTTGGGGTGGTCCTATTATGCAGAGACGGCGGTGACCTATATCTTAGGGGAAAAGGCTGTCCTTCCCCTTAAATTTATTTGGGTCATTATTATTTTCTTAGGGGCAACTGTTTCGCAAACGGAAAGTCTCTGGCGCTTTGCAGACATTGCGAACGCCATGATGACCCTGCCAAACCTCATCGCCATCACGTTATTATCGGGGAGTGTGATTGCGATCCATAAGGAAAATAAGAGAGGCTAATATCTAGGGCGTTTTCCCACCAAAGCCTGCCCCGGACTCGATCCGGGGTGGGAATCGCTGCTACCCAAGCGAGGGGAGAGAGAGATCAGATAGCGAACGATTCCCTAACATCGACGAGGTGCCCCCCGCGCCGACGTCTATATTGCTCACAATATTGATGAACAGTATATTTTATAATACCATCTTTAAGTGCTAGTAGCAACTAAAATTCACCTAAATATCATCTATCTTGCGACTTCTTAAGATTCAAATTTCCTATCTCATGAAGCCAAATTAGTCAGATTTCTATTTAGCTGCAGTCCTGCGAAGACATGCAATTGACTTAATGTATGACTTATTGATCAATTCCACATATTTCGCTTTCCAGGCACGACCCCTTGCCTTTAAAGGGCGAGCTTATATCCACCCTCATCCGTAAGCAGAAGAGTGATCTCCCCTTTCACGGGTTCGATTTTTTGCCGGAGACGATAAATATGGGTTTCCAGCGTGTGGGTGGTGACCTCTGCGCTATATTCCCAAACCTCATTCAACAGGACCTCTCGACTGACCGAAGTCCCTTTTGCCTGATATAAAAATTTCAAAATACCTGCTTCTTTATAGGTCAGCTTTATCTCCTGTTCAGCCTCTGCCGATAGCAATTTAAGCGCAGGATGAAATGTATACGGCCCAATTTTAAGAGTTGCTTCTTCAGATTGCGCATGACTATGCAGATGCGCCCTTATTCTGGCCACCAAAACCCCAAACCGAAACGGTTTTGCTATCCAATCTGCAGCGGTTTGGATGGACTCTCCTTTCTCCCCAAGATAGAGGATCGGCCCTTTAAACCCTCTATTTTGAAAGAATGCACAAAAGCGCTCACAGCCCTCGTTTAAGATAATCAGGTCCACATGATGCCCCTGGGCCACATGTTGCGCGACGGCCGCATCATCCTGCAAATGGGCGAATGAAAATTCATGGCGATCGGCAAACTGTTCCCTTAAAACCATGGCTAAGGCCGTATGCTCATCGAGAAGAAGGATTTTTGCTGTTGCGGCCATGGTGATTTCCCATCAAGCAAAACGAAAAGATTTGATCAGTTCCCAAAAAGAAAGCTACGCCATCATCTTAATAGGTAGGTAAAGGGTTTTGGACAATGAATATACTCCATGTGCAGGGTCATGAAAACTCATCAGCGGCAACACTTACTGTGCAAGGATATTCTCTAGAGCGTCGCGCCAAAAGCATGTCCTGGGCTCCGATCCGGGATGAGAATCGGTTTTGGCCTTTCGCGACGCCACCACTAAAGACTCTAGAGCAAACTGCCGATCCAGACTTAAGACAGTTTGCTCTAGGGCGCAGTTTTCAGCAAAAAGCGATGTAAAATCAAGAGACTATAGCGAGGGCGTGAGTGTAAACGAACGTCCGATGCTATAGAAAAGTCAGAGCAGCTGCAGAATTTCTGTGGCTGCTTTTTCCGCTGTGGCCTCTTCTCTGATGAGACGGGGAAGGATTAGTTCAAATGCATCCAACTGATATAGTCTGTCATCTTCATAGGTAAGCAGACGAATGATGTCCGCACTTAATATGTCAGGATCACATTCTTCTTGTAATCGTTCAGGGATGATCATCTTCCCCGCCATAACATTGATGATGCTGATATAGGGGGTCACGATGACTTTTTTGGCCCAATAGGCGGTGAGCGGATCCACGCGATAGGCCACCACCATGGGGGTTTTGGTGATCGCCAATTCAGTGGTCACCGTCCCAGACGCCGCTAGGGCAACATCAACAGCCTCAAAGGCATCAAACTTCTCGTCCGCATCCACCATCACGGGGGAAGAGGACCAGCCCGCAATGGCGGTTTGGACATCCTCTTTCACCGCTGGCGCCGTAACGATCAGGGGCTGAAGATTGGGGACCGCTTTTAATACAGCCTCCACCGTTTTTTCAAAAATGGGCAATAACCGCGTGACCTCCCCCTTCCGGCTGCCGGGCAGAATAGCCAGCAAAGGGGCCTTCCCCATGTGATGTTTTGATCGAAATGCGGATCCTGACCGGGGGGTTTGGGCCACCGCTTCGAAATTTGGGTTGCCCACAAATACAGATGGAACCCCCACCGCTTCGAACAATGGCGGCTCAAAGGGCAGAAGGGTGAGGACGAGATCAAAATGACCCTTCACAAATTCAGTCCGCTGTGGACGAGAGGCCCAGACTTGCGGCGCTGCATATTTCACGATTTTTGTTTGTGGGGCGCGCTGACGAATGCGCTTTGCGCTCATTCGCGAAAAACTCCAACCGTCGATAAAAACGGCGATATCCACCTTTTCCTCTTTACAGATTTTTGCAAGTTGCCGTGACCGGCGCCACGCCTCGGGCAAAACTTTTGCGACATCCGTAAACCCCATGACCGAAAAGGCAGATATATCAAATGCAGTTTTAAACCCTTCCGCTTCCATCAAAGGGCCACCGCACCCTATATAGGTCGCTTGCGGATATTTTTTCTTTAAAACGCGGAAAAGGGCGGCTCCCAATGCATCGGCGGACGGTTCCACCGCCACCAGCATAATTTTAGAGGAGGCTTTAAGCTCAGTCATGATCGAGATGAGGGGGCTGAGATGCGGAGGGAGGGGGAAGATCTTCTGACCGGTAGCCATAAATAAAGATACCCTTCGCATTCGCTGCGGCGATCACCTCTTTCTTTTCGACAATCAGGGCTTTGCCGGCTTCAACGGCAATCCCGGCAAGGCCTGCTTCTGCCACCCTTTTGACGGTCTCAACCCCGATGGTGGGAAGGTCGACCCGCAATTCTTGTTTAGGCTTAGGACGTTTGAGCAAGACCCCCTTCGGCGCATCAGGTTGGTCTTCTATATGATCAGTGAAAAGATGAAGGCACCGCTCAAGCATTTTGTCGGTCCCTTCGGCAGCTTCGATGGCGATGACATAGCCATCACGCACCACCGCGCCTTGACCAACATCAAAGGGTCCTAAGGCCGCCACAAGCTGGGACGCCTTTTGCATATCCTCCATATCCTCTGGGGAGGGAGAATATTCCCCTATTTGCCCTTGTGGTGCCTTTAAGGGGGCAGCCACATCATCCGCCCCGATCACCTTAAAACCTTCTTCCGTAAAATACCCCACTAAGACCTCTAACAAAGCGCCATCCCCATGGCGGGCGGCTTTGATAATTTTGGGAAGCAGCTTTGCCCCCTGCCAATCAGGTCTTATTTGCGAAAAATTCGGGCGAGAGACATTCCCCACCAGCACCACGGCATCGCAGTTATTGTCTTTTAAGCTTTTGATGATCTTTCCAAGCTCTGCCAGCTGACAAAGATCGCCATCATAGGGATCTAAATTTTCATCTGCATACCCTTTTAGCTTAACCAGGCGATAATGCGTGCCTATGGCTTCACAGGCTTTCACCACCGCCGCAGGCAGACCGCCGCCCCCTGCAAGAATACCTAATTTTTGCCAGCTTTCTTTCATGGCACTATTTCGCTGGCAGACAAAGGGGGCGCTCTGTCTCCGCCCGCATAAAGTCGATAATATCAATCACCTCTGGGCGATCAGAAAAAAGGGCAGCCGTATCGTCCAGACGTTCTTTTAGGGTGCCTTCTTCTGCAAATAACAGTCTGTAGGCCGCCCTGATGGCATGAATAGTCTCCCGCTTCATCCCCCGGCGCTTCATCCCTACAATGTTCAGGCCTTCGAGTTTGGCGTGGTTACCAAAAGCGGAGCCATAGGGAATGATATCCGTTGTCAGAATGCCGCCGCCCCCTAAAAAAGCGTAAGGGCCGACCCGGCAAAATTGGTGGATGGCACAAAGCCCCCCTAAAAAGACATGGGCGCCAATATCAATATGCCCCCCCAAGGTGGCATTATTCGCCATGATAACATGGTCCCCCACAGTGCAATCATGGGCCACATGGGCCCCCACCATAAAAAGGCTATGATCTCCTACCACCGTGGTCCCCCGGCCCTGCGCCGTTCCTGGATGCATAGTCACATGTTCACGAATTTGGTTATGCTGGCCAATCACAAGGGTTGTTGGCTCTCCCTCATAACTCATATGTTGGGGGGCAGTCCCCAGGACGGCGAAGGGATAAACCTCCGTACCCTCCCCTATATGTGTATGGCCCACCGCCACACTATGGGCGTGCAGCTTAACATTTGGACCAATTTTCACATGGCCGCCCACATGCGCATAGGGGCCAATATCAGCACTTGGATCAATTTGAGCGCCCTTTTCAATAATAGCTGTGCCATGAATTGTCATGACCTACCCCTTTGGCTCTGTCATCATGGCGCTAAAGCTTGCCTCTGACGCCACCTTACCGTCCACAAAGGCTTTAGCTTCATATTTCCATACCGGCGGCCTGCGCTGCGTGATCTGGACATGAATGCGCAATTGGTCGCCCGGCACCACAGGCCGACGAAATCTCGCTTTATCAAGGCCCATGAATAAAACAATTTTATTATCCGTATCCACTTCATCTATATAAGCGGTATAGGCTGCCGCCGCCTGGGCCATTGCCTCAATAATCAAGACCCCCGGCATCACTGCCATTTGAGGGAAATGCCCTTGAAAAAAGGGTTCATTCACCGTGACATTTTTAATGCCCACCGCCCCGTTTTTCCGGGTGATATCCACAATCCGGTCTATCATTAACATGGGATATCGGTGCGGCAGCAGGGATTTTAGCTTTTCAAGGTCGATAGGCGGTAAAAAGGCCTCCTCTTCAAACTGCGACATTATGATTTATCCTTTTTCCTTAATTTCGATATGTTGGCCACGTCTCGCAGCCAATCTCTTACAGGTTGGGCGGGAATGCCGCCCCATTTCTCTTTAGACGGTACATTTCGCATCAGCCCCGCCTTTGCCGTCAGGACAGCCCCTTCCCCAACAGTTAAATGATCAGCAATCCCCACTTGTCCTGCAAGGATAGCCCCATCCCCAATGATACAAGAGCCAGAGATCCCCACTTGAGATACAATCAGCACATGCTTGCCAATTTGGCAATTATGGGCAATTTGGACAAGGTTATCTATTTTTGTTCCCTCTCCAATAACCGTATCTCGCAGAGCGCCCCGATCAATGGTTGAATTTACGCCAATATCGACATTTTTTTCTATGCGCACACGCCCTAACTGAGGAACAGGTTGAGCTCCATTTTGCGTACTGACATAACCAAAGCCCCTATCGCCGATGCGAACCCCCGAAGCGATGCGGCAGTTCTCCCCCATGATGGTGTGGATAAGGGTGACATGGCTTGCAATAAATGTGTCTACCCCCACAATCACCCCCGGGCCAATAAGACTAAAGGGGCCTATAGTGACATTTTCCCCAATTTCCGCCTTCGCCATTATCGTAGCGTGGGGAGAGATTTTGGCGGACGGCGCAATCACCGCATCGGGGGAGATGCCTTGTGCTGTTCCCATCTGGGCGTCTGTCAAACTTTGGTGAAAATAAGCGGCAAGGGCAGCAAAACTTGTCTTTGGCGCCTCAGCCACCCCGATAACAGCGTTTGGAAAAGTAGATTGTGCCGCCTTGGCCGCAGCGGACGATGTCAAAACAAGGCTTGGCATCGTTTTGGGGCTGGCCGGAAGATCTTTCTCAGATTGAGCGAAAACAATCGCACCTGTTTCAGCGGCATCAATGGGCGCCACATGGGTAAGGGCCGTATCAGTCTCATGGGGCTGAAGGGTGACCGCCCCCTTCTCTGCAGCTGCCTTTAAGGACAAAGGGGACTGGGTCGAAAAAAACCGAGGGTCAGGACGAAGAGCGGAAGCTGTCATGAAAAAGCCTTTGGACTAGCGCCTAGAGCATTTCGCGTTCCTTTGGAATCGCTCAATTGCTC
>JBCCMT010000089.1:0-7315 GCA_039026195.1 Pseudomonadota bacterium
ATTATGAGCAAGAGTTGCGCAGAAATACAGGCTTCCCCCTTAATGCCGACGGAAGCGTTCCTGAGGGTATAGATACTGATACATTCACAGGTCTACAGAATGGGATAGGAGAGGTTGATGATACTTATGTGGATGCCCAAATTGTTCACGATTTTCTGGACAATCTGAAGCTGACGGTGAGGGGGAGCTACCAGCGGGGAAATATCTCCTATCAAAACGCAGACGGACTTTATAATTTTAATAATGTAGATGGTGTGCGTGGTTTGAGTGAAGCTAATCCATTTGTGTACACTTTTTATGGATTTGCCGGGGATATTGACAATGAGGTCCTGTTTTTTGATGCTCAGCTTGCCTATCAAGCAGAGATGTTCGGGCAAACTCAAGACTTCGTTATTGGGGCATCCTATGATGACACCTCCTTTGAGCGCTCATTTAACAGCGATACCCAAAGCGATCCCATCAGTCTAACGGATTTGGATATTCCAAGGGTTGGTCCAACTACATTCACCCCCCTTGAGCCCTTTGATAAGACATTTTTGGATCTGCGTTCCGTTTTCGCTGAAACGGCGTTGCGGCCAAAGGATTGGCTTACAATTGTGGCAGGCGTGCGTTATGATAGCTTGGAACAAGAAGGCGAGCGCCGTGGATTTGAGTCACTCCTCGAAGAAGATGAGGTTACATTCCGCCTAGGCGCCTCAGCCGCTGTGGTAGAAAACTTGAATGTCTATCTTAGCTTCGCAGAAGCTTTCGAGCCCCAAGGGGGACGTCCACAGCGGAGTGGAGAAGAAGTCGGGCCTGTTTTATCCACAGGATATGAGGCGGGTCTCAAAGGAACACTTTGGAATGGCAGAGCAGGTTTTGAAGCCGCCATTTTTGAAACGACGCGCGAAAATCTAGCAGTTGCTGATCCTAATAATGCGTTTGGTGAGGATTTCCAGGTTACCATCGGTGAAATTCGTCTGCGTGGCGCTGAGTTTTCGGGTAATGTTGCTTTACTTGATACCTTAGACTGGACAGTTTCTCTAGGCTTGATTGATACTGATGTTCTTGAGGCTGGAGATGACGAGGTTACACCTCCTTTTTTAATCCCAGAGTTTAACGCGAGTAGTTTTGTTACCTATGAAGTTGGTGAAGGAAATCTTGAGGGGCTAAAACTTGGCGGTGGTTTTCGTCATTATGGAGACAGTGAAAATGGGACCATCTCAAATGATGCCTACACGGTCGCTGACGTAAATATTTCCTATCCTATCCGCGACGATATTACCTTGTCTGCAGATATACTTAATGTGTTCGATGAGTTCTATCTTGAAACCGGCCCTTTACCGATTGTAACCAGTGCAAATCAACTCGGCCAACCTCGAACCGCCGTCATAACTGATAGGGCACGCTTTTAAAGAAAGACCACACTCGTTTGAGTATTAAAGGACAAGATCTATTTGAGAAAGGTATCGCCCATGAGAAAGCGGGCAATACCCAAAGTGCGTTTGAAGCTTTCCGGCAAGCGGCTAAGGCAAATTCCAGGGTTGCGGCTCCCCTTGTGGGGTTGGCGCGGTTGCTAAAGTTTAATCAGCAACTCCCCGAAGCTATTGCTTGCCTGAAAAGGGCTGCGACATGCGAGCCGAACAATAGTTCGGTTCGCCTATTATTAGCGGATGGCCTCACCCGTGATGGGCAGCTAGAGGCCGCTTTACATCATTTAGCGAAAGCCATATCGCTATCTCCAGATCGTCACGAACCCTATCTTAAGCTTGGTGAGATCTATGAGGATATGGGGAAACGGCAAGCCGCCGCAGAAAGCTACGCGCAAGCCTTAGAGCGCGATCCGCACTCTGCTGGGGCCATTGCCGGTCTGTTGGCCGTGGCTGAAGGTCAACAACTGAAAAAAGTCAAACGGATAGCCACAGGAATTGTTCATCAGGGGCTGGATGAGGCCTCCTCCCACATTGGATACGCCCTTGGAAAGGCACTCAGTCGGTCCGGGGAGCATGAACAGGCTTGGGATATTTGGCGTCAAGCCAATACTGCCCGTCAGCGTCAAGCAGGATCCTTTGATAGAGATCAATTTGATGCCCAAATCCTAAAGCTGACAAAAATATTTTCAGAAGCTTTTTTCGCAGACCGTCAGGCTTGGGGAAATCCAGATGCACGGCCGGTGGTTATAGTTGGATTGCCGCGTTCTGGGACCACCCTCACAGAGCGTATCATCGGTGCACATAGCCAAGTGTTTGGGGCTGGGGAGTTGCCCGACTTGGCAGACCTGGCAAGTGGAACGCCAGATCGGTTGGGGAGGGCCGATCCTCCTTGGCCTGATGCAGCAAAGGAGCTGACAGAAACACATGCATTCAACATTGGCGGAGAATATGCCCAAAGGCTTGCAGCACGCATTCCCGCAGAACTTTCTGCCCAGGTCAGTCACATTGTTGATAAGCAGCCTCTCAACTTCTGGCATTTGGGGCTGCTGGCCCTTGCCTCTCCGAATGCGCGGGTTATTAATTGCTATCGTGACATTCGAGACAATGGGCTTTCCATCTTTGCGGAAAATTTCAACCTAGAACAAAGATGGGCTACTGAGCCAGATGATATCCATCATTATTGGTCGAGGTACAGACGGTTGATGGACCATTGGCGACAGGTTTCAAATTTAAAGATACTTGACGTGTCATATGAAGATACTGTTGTGGATATAGAGGCTCAAATTCGTCGTTTGCTGAACTTCCTAGAGCTTCCCTTTGAAGCACAGGTGACAAAGTTTCATGAGAGTGAAGCGCCCGTTCAAACACCAAGCCGTTGGCAAGTCCGCTCGCCTGTTTATGCGAGTTCTGTAGGGCGCTGGCAAAACTATTTGGGAAAATTGGGTGCGCTTGAGCGAGCTTATGAAGAACCGGCAGATGAAACCAATGCAACATAAATCTAAGGCAAAGCACATCTTCGACCGTGCGTGCGTGACCATCAGTTAGCGGGTTATGACTGCAATATTTAAAAGCCATTTTCATCGGGCGTGTAATCTAGCAAAAAGCTTTGGATACGCTTGGGGCGTGCCTACGAACCCTAAAAACGGGTGATCCGCAATTGTATAGCATCCTTTAGGGCAATCGACGGCTCGGAATGAAACGAAGTTGCGCTTGAAAGCTTGACATATTTTCTCTTCACGCTAAACCAAAACCTTCCCTAAGAAAATCAGATTTATTACCGGTTTTGCCGCTCCCGTCCGCCTGTTCACGATACCATTACGAAGCTAAAGGTTTTCCATGCCGAAGTCGAAAAATCGACGTAAGTCTAAAAGATCGAATGCCCCCTCATCTAGCATGGATGAGGTTTCACCCGTTGTTGCGGAGGCTGAAAATGCAAGGGCACAAAAATCAGAAACAAAAGAGACCTCTAAACGATCAAAAGTAGGAACGCTCCAGTTTTTGCGCCAAGTTCGCGATGAAGGTCAAAAAGTGACGTGGACATCCCGTAACGAAACATTGGTTTCAACAATCATGGTTCTGATTATGGTTGCGATCGCCAGTGTCTTTTTCTTTTTGGTAGATCAAATCTTACGTTGGATTGTGCCCATCATTTTAAATTTAAACTTTTAGCATCGTGCAAATGCAGTATTGACTTAACGAAAGATGACCACAATGGAAGCCAAATGGTATATCGTTCATGCCTATTCCAATTTTGAAAAGAAAGTTGCCGACGCCATTCAGCAATCCGCAGAGGATAAAGGCTTAGGTGATTTCTTTGAAGAGATTATGGTGCCTACTGAAGAGGTTGTGGAGATTAGACGTGGCCGTAAGGTGAATACGGAACGTCGGTTCTTCCCCGGTTATGTCTTGGTCAAGATGGTCATGAATGATAACACATTCCATGTGGTCAATTCGACACCAAAGGTAACCGGTTTCTTAGGCTCTGGCAAAAAACCTATGCCGGTGAGTGAAAAAGAAGTTGAGCGGATCATGGGCACCATGGACGAGGTGGCAGATGCCCCATCACGTCCCGCTATTCTTTATGATGTGGGCGAAACTGTGAAAGTGATTGATGGTCCGTTTGCTTCATTTTCTGGTATTGTTGAAGAAATTGACGAAGAGAATGCGCGGCTTAAAGTGTCGGTCTCTATCTTTGGTCGAGCAACACCTGTTGAGCTTGAATATACACAAGTGGACAAGCAGTCGTAATTGCTGAAAAACTTTCATTTTCCCATTGCATGATAGGGGCGGCTGTCATAATACGAGTTTTCATCTGATGGATGAGATTTTAAAATAGCTTTTTTAAAGCTCTTTTAAAGTGAGGAGAGGTGGGTGAGTGGTTAATACCACCAGACTGTAAATCTGGCGCTTCGGCTACGCTGGTTCGAATCCAGCCCTCTCCACCATTATTTTTTGATATTTCTTTTTCAGGGTTTCCTATTCTTTGGGATTGCTGAATTGATCTATCTTTTCATTTATTCAAGCGGTGGCCCCACAACCGGTGATCCATTTTTCCTGCTATCTGTGTTAAAGGATGATGCAACAAATTTGCATCATCGCATTATACTCTAAACCTTTGTGGGGGGCATCGCGAAAGGTAAAAACCGTTACACACCCCGGATCAGGGTCGAGGGCATGATATTTGGGCGATGCTCTAAAGTTGTGTCAACATCGTCATCCATCTCCATAAAAGGCGTATAGAGACATATAGGATTAAGATGGCTGTTATGCGTTTCATCCAGAGCTGAGGAAATTTTATAGCGCCAAACCAAGAGCCAATCTGCCCACCGATGAAGACGGACAATATGAGCGGCCAGTAGCCAAACGCATTCATGGTAAGAGACAAATCATTTAACTTCATGACCTGGCCCCCCAATCCTGACATTGAATTCAATAGAATAAACAAACTGCACGCTGCTGCAATTTGCCGGGATGTTCCCCATTTCATGAAATAAAGGATGGGGGCTAAGAATATGCCCCCCCCTATACCAACTATGCCTGATAATAAGCCAAGCATAGCGCCAATAATGACGGCTATAGGAGTATTTACAGCCTGCTGAACAATAGGGGAGATATACGATCTTGAAAACAAAAGCCTCAGCCCAGAGATGAATAGGGAGCTACTAAGCAAGCCGATAAACACAATTTCAGATACAGGTAATTGTCCTCCAACCCATGCCGCAGGAATGGAGGTAACTAGAAACGGCCATAGTCTTTTTAAGTTGATCTGGCCTGCCTTTGAAAAACGCCAGACCCCACCACTGACAACAATGATATTACACACAAGCGCTATGGTGGGTAATATACGGTAATCTGTACCATAAAGGATAAGTAAAGCTGTGTAGGTTGATCCTCCGCCAAATCCTACGGACGCATAAAGAACAGCTGTCCCTAAAAAAAGGAGTATTAAGGATAAACTCATATCGGGCCCGTTAGAGTGGACCAATTAGAAAGATAGAAACAAGATCACCTTTCGCCTTTGCCGCCGCATTTCCCTCTCTGCGAATAAGTGCATTGCAATCTCTAAATGGATGTAGAAGTGAGCTATCTTGATTTTTATAGGGAGCAACAGTGAGTTGCCCTTTGTCGTTAATCACAGCGGCCGCTCTTAAAAATTGCTCTCGAGGTCCATTCTTTTGTAAAGGGTCAATTAATATGGCCTGTTTAAGTAGCCTATGCCAGCTATGCCCTAAACATACTGATAAAAAAAGATGAGCACAGACAAATGAAGACGCCGGGTTTCCGGGTAGGCCTAAAACATATTGCTTATTTTTTTTCGAAAACCATGTGGGCTTGCCAGGTTTAACAGCGACTTTTCGAAAAACAGGTTCAAACCCCATATGATCAAAAGCATTGTGCATATAATCATAGTCACCAACCGAGGCACCGCCTATGGGCAGATATAAATCAATATCATCATTTGCATTTAAATGATCTAATATTGATTGAAGGTCATCTCTCGCAATGCCTAGGTCGACAGCTTTACCGCCCCAGTTTTGTATAAGGGCGGCCAAGCCCATGGGGCTAGAACTGACGATTTCCCCCGGTGAAAGGAGGCTACCTGGCATTTGAAGTTCATTTCCGTTCGCTAATATCCCAACACGGATGGGTTTATCTATGGTGAGACAGTCGTGATTTGCCGCAGCAGCAATGGCAATGGCGCTAGGGTCAATAACACGGCCCTGTTCTAATACTACATCATTGAGATGAAAATCCAATCCAGCAGGTCTGACAGCCTGCGCTCTTTCATAGGCGTGATGGCAAGTGATAGATTGGTCATGGCGGGTAACATCTTCTTGTATGACGATGTGATCCGTCCCCTGGGGCAGGGCACCGCCGGTAAATATACGAACCGCTTCACCTGAACGGACCGTTCCGTCATAGGGTTTTCCCGCTGGTACCTCACCGATAATTTTTAGTGTTTGCTGAGGTTTTTTAACATCTTCAAGTTTCACAGCATAGCCATCCATCGCTGAAACAGTCAGCGGGGGCTGCGAAACCTTAGCACAGAGATCTACCGCCAGCCGCTTTCCTAAGGCGGCACTTAAAGAAACCTGCTCAGTCTGCGGTTGAAGGGGATGGGCGAGAAGGCAAGCTATAGCTTCATCTACACTGATCATAGACTTCATTGGTTTGCCTTATAATAGTCATCTGACTTTCCACCGGTTTTTTGGACCAACTCAATTTGAGTGATCACCATGCCCTTATCGACGGCCTTTAGCATATCATAAAGCGTCAAACAGGCCGTTGAAACAGCCATAAGGGCTTCCATCTCAACCCCTGTCTTGGCCGTTGTTTTCACGCTGGACGATATGAGCAAAGCAGGTTGATCCGTTGAAGGGACAATATGAACGCTGACTTTGGTAAGGGGGAGGGGGTGACAGAGGGGAATAAAATCAGAGGTGCGTTTTGCGGCCATGATGCCGGCAAGCTCCGCCACTGCGATAGGGTCCCCCTTTTCATTCGTGTGCGACAATACTAGCTTTAAGGTTTCTTTTTTCATCATTACGCACCCACGCGCGATAGCTTCCCGCTGGGTTTCCGACTTTTTACTCACGTCAACCATGTGGGCTCGACCGCCTTTATCTATATGGGTGAGTTTGCTCATGATTATTTTTCCTGTAGTCGCGGCATGAGTTCCACAAGATTACATGGTTTATGCCGACTATCGAGTTGATAAGAGATGACTTTGTCCCAGCCATCTTTGACCGCGCCATTAGAACCGGGTAAGCAAAAGATGAAGGTGTCTTTTGCAAGCCCTGCGACAGCGCGGGATTGTAAGGTAGAAAGGCCAACCGTTTCATAACTAACTTGGTGGAAAGTCACCGAAAACCCCTCAATAGTTTTGTCAAATAACGGCGTGA
>JBCCMT010000090.1:0-7228 GCA_039026195.1 Pseudomonadota bacterium
CATCAACAGCCTTGATAAGAGCAGGCAGTTGAATCTCTCGCATGGCTTCAATCACTTCTTTTTGTGAAGAAGGATGCCACCCTTTTGGCGCGGGAAGGTTCAAATGCTCAACTGTTTTGAATAAATGATGTTTAGGATCGATACGGTCAATGATATCAAAATCTGTCACCGCGAGCGTAATTAAATTGTCAAGCCGCGTGTGATACTTTGATAAAAGCTTTGCATCTCGAAAGGTGGGAATAAGAAGGTAAGGACAATCATCTTTGGGTTTATGGGCGGTAATTTGCGTTTCAAGATCATGCAAATATTGCTCTAAATCCTCTTCTGGATCTGCATGAATAAAGTTATCGATTGTGTGCTTTGAAAAAGATGCAGCCGTCATCCCAATACTGTCGCATGAGATAACCTCAATACCCCGTTTTGAAAGCGAGTGGGCAATGACCACAGCCATCAAGCTACGGCCATAAGTAATAATGGCACGACCTTTTATTTTGTCCATAGAGGGCGCCCTTTATATGCAAACCTTGGCGTAAAAACTACGCGCATATAATCGGAAAGTTCCTCGACAAAGAACTTTACAAAGGGTTGGAAGACGGCTTTCGTATTCCTCTAAAAGCTTTGAGCAGGATAACGGTCCGGATCCGCCAAGTCCCCAAATTTTGTGCGTTTTGCATCAAAGGAAAGTTTAACGGTACCAATAGGACCGTGTCGCTGTTTACCGATAATCACATCGGCTTGGCCCACAACTTTTGACATCTCATCTTGCCATTCAAGATGTTCTGGGGAGCCTTCCTTCGGTTCGGCACGGCCAAGGTAATATTCTTCTCTGTAAACGAATAAAACGGAATCTGCGTCTTGTTCAATGGACCCTGATTCCCGAAGGTCAGAGAGCTGAGGTTTTTTATCTTCCCGCTGTTCCACTTGCCGCGACAGTTGGGAGAGGGCGAGGATGGGAATTTCTAGCTCTTTTGCAAGTGCTTTAAGGCCAGTGGTGATCTCCGTCAGCTCTTGAACCCTGTTTTCCCCTGCGCTTTTACTCCCAGATAAAAGCTGCAAATAGTCAATAACTAAAAAATTGAGGTTATGCTGACGTTTTAAGCGGCGGGCGCGTGCCGCCACTTGGCCAATAGAGAGCCCGCCTGTGTCGTCGATATAAAGTTTTAAGTCATTAAGCTCGTTGGAGGCTTCATAGACAGCTTCAAAATCAGCTTGGTCAATCTCACCACGGCGCAACCGCTCAGACGCAATGCCGGAAATCTCAGAAAGGATCCGGCCGGCCAGCTGTTCGCTGGACATCTCTAAACTGAAAAGTCCGACCACACCTCCTTCTCTGGCTTTGACGCTGCCGTCAGGTTGCAATTCTGGCTGATAGGCCCGCGCCACATTCACCGCGATATTTGTGGCCAGCGCTGTTTTCCCCATGGAGGGGCGACCCGCCAAGATGACCAAATCCGAAGGGTGAAGCCCCCCCAGCTTTTCATCTAGATCTCGAAGACCTGTGGAAATGCCGGCAAGTTTCCCCCCCCGCTTATGGGCGGCATTGATGGTTTCAATCGCTTTGGTCAGGGCCGCTTCGAATTGTTCAAACCCACTGCCATAGGTGCCCGTCTCCGCAAGGGCGTAAAGTTCTGCCTCTGCGCTTGCCAATTGGTCCCGGGGGTTATCATCTAAATCGGCCGTACTGGCCTTTTCAATCATTTCCGTCCCAACACGGATAAGTCCTCGGCAAACAGAATGATCAAATATAAGACGTGCATAATCTGCCGCCCCAATGGTAGTGGGAACAGACCGCGCAAGGTTCGTTAAATATTTCTCTCCGCCCACGTCGCGAAGGGCAGGTTCTTCTTGCAGATAGGTGTTGAGCATGACGGGGGAGGCTAGTCGCCCCCGGGTAATCAGCTTTTCAATGGCATCATAGATCATGCCATGGACCGGGTCATAAAAATGATCCGTTTTTAAAAAAGCAGAAACCCGATAATAGACTTCATTATCGAAAAGAATGGCCCCTAAGACGGCTTGCTCCGCCTCAAGAGAAAAAGGAGCAGCCTCCGTGGAGGGGGCGGGGACGAGAGCGACACTTTCGGACATGATTTAATATGACAGAAAGAAGAGAAAAAGCACAAGACTAAACCAGTGCGGAGGGATATCATCTTTTCCCCAGGCCCTCCCGGTGAGCCGTTAAAGCGTCGCACATCAATCGGAATCGGGACGACGCTTTAAGTTCTTGTTTTTACACGCTTCTGAACGGCGAACCGCACACACTTCGCCTGGAAACACTTTAGATATAATAAAGGGAGCCTGAGGCTCCCTTTTAAAAACTCCATTGAAGATCTTAAGCTTCTTCGCTTTTTTCTTCTGATGGGGCGCTATTGTCAGAAGGTGCATCCCCAAATTCGTCAAAGTCGCCGGTCCCGACAACTTTTTCCACATCTTCTTCTTTTTTCGCCAGAACATTTTCACCGCGCTCTTGCGCTTCGGCTTCTTCTTGGCTGCGGGCGATGTTGATCTTGATGGTCACCATCACCTCAGGGTGAAGGGCGACACGCACTTCGCTAATTCCAAGTTCTTTCAAAGGTGCATTTAAGAGCACTTGTGAGCGGTTCAGCTTCAGCTTTTTGGTGGAAGCAATCTCAGCGATATCCCGTGAGCTGACAGAGCCGTAAAGCTGGCCCATGTCTGAGGCTTGGCGGATCACCACAAAGGTTTTGTCGGCAATAGAGGCAGATAGATTTTCCGCCTTTTCCCGTGCTTCCGCATTTTGTTTTTCGATGTCTTCTCGCTGCGCTTCAAAAACCTTACGATTGGCATCGGTGGCCCGAAGGGCTTTTTTACGGGGGAGAAGAAAATTACGCGCAAAGCCGTCTTTCACTGAGACTTCGTCGCCAATAACGCCGAGTTTTTCGACGCGTTCTAAAAGAATGACCTGCATCTATCTACTCCGTTGTATAAGGAAGAAGGGCGAGAAAGCGAGCACGCTTGATTTCCCGCGCCAATTCACGCTGTTTTTTCTGGCTGACGGCAGAAATCCGAGAGGGAACAATTTTCCCCTTTTCAGAAATGTATCGGCCTAGCAATTTAGGGTCTTTATAATCGATGGCCGGGGCCCGCTCCCCCGAAAAGGGACAAGATTTGCGGCGGCGGAAAAAAGTTTTCGTGGTCATGATATCTATTCCCTTTAATCGCGGCTGTCGCTGCGGTAATTGTCACGAGATTGATCACGGCCCTCACGATTGTCGCGAGAGTCGCTCCGGTCCCGGCGGGACATGATGGGGGAGGGATCTTCGTGATGTTCCTCAACCCGTAGGGTCATGAACCGTAAGATATCCTCTTTAATCCGCATTTGACGCTCTAGCTCTGTAATCGCGTCAGAGGGGGCATCAATATTCATGAGGCTATAATGGCCTTTGCGATTTTTGCTGATTTTATATTGCAAGCTGCGAAGGCCCCAATATTCAGACTTGGCAATCGCGCCCCCATTTTCACGAATAATAGTTTGCAGTTCTTCTGTAAGGGCTTCAACCTGCGCCGGGCTGATATCCTGGCGGGCAATAAAAACATGCTCGTATAGCGGCATGGTCACTCCTTCATCTGGCAGCGGAGACATTTGATTTTGGAGAAATCACTATGCCTTCGGCTCGAAACGGTTTGGGCCCTCCCAGCTTGTTTCGACCGCTGCTCAATCAAGGGGTGCTTATAGCGGCGTAAATATCAGAAAACAAGGGAAAACATATATCTACTCGCAACGACATAAACAGGGGTCGACTGTTTCGTGTTCCAAAAAAAACGCCCTCCAAAAGGAGGGCGTTTCTCAATTTCAAAAATGAAATCTAGAGTTATGCAGCTACCTTACGGCGGCGAGCTAACCCAAGACCTGCAAGACCTGTCAAGAAGATAAGGCCAGCAGCAGGAAGAGGTACAGGATCAATAAAGATATTGTACTCAGCCTGAGCGATAGAAGATCCTTCGAATACTTCACCAGCAACGCTGAAGAAGACTTCAACACCAGGAAGGATATTTAGGAAGAAGTTATCCAAGATTTGCTCACCAGTAGCGTCTGTAATAGTGAACTCTTGATCAGCAAGACCTGCAATTGTAAATGTCACAAGAAGATCTCTGATGCCAGAAGTTTCACCACTGGAGTTTTGAACGTCCAGTGTTACGCCTGCACCAAATACATTGGTGTCAACGTCAAAACTACCACCCTCGGCGAGAGGGCCAGAAGTGAGATCATCATTTTCAATATTTACAGCATTACCAATTGAAAGAAGAACAGGACCACCGTCCTCATCTGTCAATTCAATTGCTGCATTTGCTGAAAGGGGTGCGAAAACGGCAAGGGCTGCCGCAATCGCGAGTGCTTTAAAATTAACCATCGACTTACCTCGTTACTCTTTTACTAGTTTACTAACTCCGCAAAGCGGTCCCACGCAAAATAGGTACCACTTTTGTCTCTGGCAAAGATAGCATTGATAATCAAGCTGTAATTGCGGTGTGTAACTCGCGCGTTTAGGTTGCGTTAAGGTTAAAATAATTGATTTTATTCACGTTTTTTTCCACAATCCAAAATGTTGCGCTGCATCAAAATGTTAACAATTTGAAGGGGTTAAGAAAGGTTAACCCTGTTCAGACGGCCGGTTTGCCCAAGCCATTAGGGGCTTCATAGGAAAGGCCCACAGGGTGCCAGCAGCAAAGAAAAAAATGAATTGTAACAGCCATTGATCGGGAATTTTGTCCCAAATCCAAAGGATGAGACCCGTATAAAGCAGTAAAAAGGGCAGAAACCCGATAACGAGAATCAGTTTTTTGTGTCTCGGGGCCATGATTCGTCTCGTTTCAGGTCAACTTTTGATGTCTCGAACTGCTCATTCTGCGTCTTTACGCGCAGAGCGATCCTCTAGCGCTGCATCTAAAATGGCATATAAGGCAAGTATGCAAAATACCCAATCCATTCATCCCACATCGGCACCCTCTTATGTTGCTTATTGGTTACTGGGAATGGCCGTTATCATCGCGGTGATGGTGACCATAGGCGGGGCCACGCGGCTAACGGATTCTGGGCTTTCCATTACAGAATGGGATTTAGTGCTGGGCACCTTCCCGCCCCTGTCCGATGCCGCGTGGCTGATCGAAATGGAGAAGTATCGGCAAATTCCCGAATATCAAGAAATCAACAAAGGCATGTCCATGGCTGCCTTTAAGGAGATTTATTGGTGGGAATGGGGGCACCGAAATCTGGGGCGATTTATCGGGCTTGCCTTTTTGATCCCGCTTTTATGGTGGTCGATAAAAGGGGTGGTAAGCGGCGGGCTCCGCCTTCGGTTGTGGGGGCTTTTTGCGCTGATCTGTCTTCAGGGCGTGATCGGTTGGTATATGGTGGCAAGCGGCCTTTCAGAGCGGGTGGATGTTAGCCAATATCGCCTTGCGCTTCATCTTGGTACAGCGATAATTCTCTTCTGTCTTATTCTGTGGCAGGCCTTCGCCTTGTTGAAACCCCCTGGGCAAGAGGCGAGGGGGCAGGCCCTTGGGCGGTTATCTCAATTTTTGCTCGTGGCGACTTTTGCTCAAGTCATCTTAGGTGCTTTTGTGGCCGGCTTGCGGGCAGGGAAAACCTATAACACATGGCCCCTGATGGATGGGCGATTTGTGCCCGACGCATATTTCGGGGAACCGGCCCGCTTTGCGGATTTATTTGAGCGTATTGAAGCGGTGCAATTTAACCATCGCTTAGGGGCATATTTGCTTTTCGCTCTTACTGTCTATTATGCCGTTCAATGTTGGCGTGCTGGGGTGGCTCGATATGGGGGGGCCGTGTTGGGCATGATGACAGCCCAAGCCCTGATCGGGATATGGACATTGGTGACCGCTGTGCCCCTATGGCTAGGGCTACTGCATCAATTTGGGGCGCTGATGGTCTTAACCCTGATAATTTGGGCCGTTTATGACCTCACTCCTGCAAAGGGACGGCTTGGGGCGTCAGCCCAAGGGGTGGCAGATCTAAAGACGGCGTAAAGGAGGTATTCTCGCGCGCGGATGATAACGTGCGAAGAGAAATAGACGGCGCCTCTATATCAAGGGCGGTTTGGACGCCGAGCCAGGGTAGTAGATATAACGCATTCTCATCGGTTAGTATGGCGATGGCACCATCTCGATATACGGTGCCAAAATTACCAGACCCAAGGGCAAATTGACTTGGCTTTACCTCTTCCCCCTCAATAGTTTTAAGGGCAAAGCTTTGGTCATTCATCAGTAAGCTGCCATTTGGTTGAAGGGCTATAAAGATCGGCCCGCTTTGCGTCGGCATCACCTCCATCGCGATCGCCTCTGGGAAGGAGGGGAGGTCGTCAGAGGCCGGCTCATTACCGTTCCCAACGGGTTGGATCACAACACGTCCATTATCCTGGAGCAGGTAAATATGCTCCCCATCGCTGGCGCAATCGCGATAGCTCGGCCCCTTGTTTAAGGCATCTGTTGCCATGCTTAATCGTCCGCCTTCTAAAGCAAGGCGGTGGTGAGATACGGACCCTTCATCATCGATTTGGATAAGATTTAGACCGGCAAAACAAAGGGCACGGGCAGGGCGCTGAACGGGGAAGGAGGCCAGGGGCACAAGGACACGATCCTGATCATCAATGGCAAAAAAGCGAAGGTTAGAGCTGCCTTGATATTTATCGTAGGCAACGGCAAGGGCGGTTCCTTCCACATAGGTGACAGCAACGCTGGCTGTAAAATCGCCGGTCAGTTGTGACGGGGCCGCCCGATCCATGGGGATGAGGAAGAGGCCAGCTGGCCCATTTGCGGCCATCACCGCACTTTTGAACACTTCGCGGGGGTGTTGCCAGAGGGCAAGTCCCCCGACAGATCCGTCAAAACGGCCCAAACTATCTGTCACTGTGAGCATGGGAAGAGGGGCACCTGCCGCGCCCTGTCCATTAATTTCCCCAAGATCAGTGCTGCCTCCCTCTTGCGCCTCTTCCCTATCTTCGGAAACAGGATTGTCGCCACATGCCACGAAAAGAGCCGCGCTAAGGGCGAGGATAGAAGAACGAATAAATAACATAAAGAAGAGCTTTCAATGACTTAGGGTGCGGTGACCATTTAACCATTACGTCTGGTTCGTGTCCAAAATGGCTTTAGGTTAGGAGCAAAGCGCAAGGAAGGGTCATTCCCTTTTGAGCATTTGCGACGAAAGCTAAGGCCATTTTGGTCGAACCCCGAAGGGGTATGATGA
>JBCCMT010000091.1:0-7127 GCA_039026195.1 Pseudomonadota bacterium
AATTGACATGTTCTCCAACCGCCGCGCCGTTGTCCGCGGGGTGTGCCGGGAAGCCGGAGAGATGCTGTTTCTCGACAAACAAGCCTTTCGAAAATTTCTAAATAACCATGCGGATTTATCTGAAACCATCATTCGTGCCTTTATTTTAAGGCGTACAGGGCTGATTTATCATGAGCATGGCGATTTGATCCTTTTTGGTCAAAAAGAATCGGCCAAGCTTTTATCCCTAAAATCTTTTTTATCTCGTAGTGGGCACCCTCATCAGACAATCGATATTGATGAAAATCCTGACACGGCGGAAAAATTATATCAGGCCCACGGTCTTGTAAAATCTGATCTGCCGGTTGTGATCTACACCCATGATCAGGTGCTCAAACAGCCTAGCCTTCGAGAAGTTGCGGATATTATCGGCCTCTCTCAAGTCAGTGGAACCCGTGAGGTTTACGATGTTGCGGTGGTGGGGGTTGGGCCGGGCGGCTTGGCGGCGGCGGTGAATGCCGCGGCGGAGGGGTTGAGTGTCATCGCCCTTGATCAATTCTCACCGGGGGGACAGGCCGGCACAAGCTCTAAGATTGAGAATTATCCAGCATTTCCCACAGGGATATCAGGGCAAGCGTTGAGCGGGCGCATGATGCTACAGGCCCAAAAATTCGGGACAGAGATTATCACCCCCCGTTATGCAATCTCTCTTGATTGTGACAATTATCCTTACTGTATCGAACTTGAAGATGGGGAGCTGATTAAGGCCAAAGCGGTTGTGGTGGCCTCAGGGGCCCAGTGGCGTCGCTTGGGGCTTGAGCATGAAGAAGAGATGGAAAATGCCGGCGTTTACTATGGGGCCACCGCCGTGGAAGCTGCCCTTTGTGAAGGTCAAGAGGTGGTCATTGTCGGGGGCGGGAACTCTGCCGGCCAAGCCGCTGTCTTCATGGCGCAGCGGACAAAGCATGTTCATATTCTGGTGCGGTCGGACAATCTTGCAGCGTCCATGTCGGATTATTTGATCCGGCGGATTGAGGCGGACCCGAATATTACCTTACATGTGAACACCGAAGTCACAGCCCTAAAATGTGAAGATCATCTATGCGGGATGACATGGACCCATACAAAAACCGGTGTTTCATCGGAAAAAGATATCCGGCATTTATTTGTGATGATTGGCGCCATCCCCAACTCCGATTGGCTGGGGAAATGTGTGATGAGAGATGACAGAGGGTTTGTAAAAACAGGCAGTGACCTGCCGATGGATCATCTGGTCAGTGACACATGGCATGTGAACCGGATGCCCTATATTGGGGAGACCTCACAGCCGGGCGTTTTTGCCGTGGGCGATATTCGCTCGGGCAGTGTGAAACGGGTGGCCTCCGCGGTGGGGGAGGGGGCGATTGCCGCCCAATTCCTCTATAAAGTGGTGAACCCCCAACGATAGGGGGGGTAAAGATTTATCGATCAAGAAATTCTTCGTGAAGATGTACACTGCTTTTTTTTCCCACATGGTCGTAATTACTTTCTAGCCATAGTTTTGCTTCCTCTTGACCGTAACTTTTGAGTTTCGTTAAAAACTCCCACCCTGTGTCATATTTGGAGGCCAGGCTTAGATTCTGGAATACCTTCTCTGCCCGGATCGAATGGAAGATAATATTTGATAACTTGTCTTTATACTCATCTTTTAGCCATCCTTCACTCACAAGTTTTTGAACAAAAGAGACAGCGCGCATCTCTTTTAATAGGGCAGAATTAAACGTAATCTCATTCACGCGGTTACTGATTTCACTTGGCGTTCGGGGGATTTCAGGGCGTTCGATCGGGTTGATATGGACAACCAAAAGATCTGTCACCTCGGTTTCATAGAATAAGGGCCATAGGCTGGGGTTGCCCATATATCCCCCATCCCAGTAAAATTGATCATCGATCTCCACCGCCTGAAACAAATTAGGTAAACATGCTGAGGCGAGTAAGTGGTCAGGGGTCAAATCCTCTTTAGCAAAAACCTTCACTTTTCCGGTTTTGACATTAGTGGCGCTTATAAAAAGGTCGATCCATTTACAGCTATTGAGGGCTTCAAAATCAATGACCTTTAGTAATATATCTCTAAGCGGATTAAGACCTAAGGGGTTAAACTGATAAGGCGATGCCGCTGTGGTCACCGTATCGAGCATATATTGCGAAATCATATTTTCAATTTCGGTATAATACGGAATGTTATCTAAGAATTGATTGTCAAAGACCCCAAAGCTTTCACGGACCTTAGAGATTTCGCGCCAGAACTCTTCTAGCTTCGCTTTTGCCCCCGCCGGCCCATCAAGATGAAACCCGTAAGCTATGACCGCTGCGTTCATCGCCCCCGCAGAGCAAGCTGTGATGGCATTCAACTTTAAGCGGCCATCTTCAAGCAGATGGTCCACAATCCCCCAGGCATAGGCCCCGTGGGCACCGCCCCCTTGTAGGGCCAAATTAATGGCCTTTTGATTTTTGCTCATTTCGCCGTCCATCCCCCATCAATGGAAAAGGCTGTGCCAGTGGCCCCTGACCCTGCTTTGGAACATAAATAAATGAGGAGACCATTTAAGTTATCATAGGTTACGAATTCTTTCGTGGGCTGAGCTTCGAGAATAACTTGCTTTTTAACCTCCTCTTCGCTCATCCCCCGTGCCTTAGCTGTATCTGCGATTTGGGACTCAACAAGAGGTGTTTTGACATATCCTGGACAAATGGCGTTGCAGGTGACCCCTTCTTCTGCGACCTCAAGTGCTACCGTTTTGGTAAGGCCCAAAATCCCGTGCTTCGCAGAAACATAGGCAGATTTATAAGGGGAGGCGACAAGCCCATGGGCAGAGGCAAGGTTGATGATCCGCCCAAAGCCCTTCTTTTTCATATGCGGCAGGCTATGTTTGATCGTATGAAAAGCAGAGGATAGATTAATAGCGATAATAGCATCCCATTTGTCATCGGGAAATTCATCAATGGGGGCCACTTTTTGGATGCCAGCGTTGTTGATGAGAATATCAATACCCCCAAAGGCGGAAGCGGCGTCTTCAATAAGCCCTTTGATCTCTGCTGGCTTGGTCATGTCCGCGCCATTATATTGTACGTTCACGTCATAGGTTTTACTTAGATGCGCACGGTTTTTTTCAATCTCATCCGCATCGCCAAACCCGTTTAGCATGACATTCACCCCCATCTTGGCGAGGGCTTCGGCAAAATGATTACCAATGCCAGAGGTGGACCCGGTGATGACCGCTGAACGGCCTTTGAGATCATCAAACATAAAAAAGTTCCTTGAAGATTATAAAGGACGGAAGAAAGCTGCGCCTTTGACCAAAAATGATTGCTTCTAGAATGTAGATCGCATTCACTCTGTTGCAATGCAATAAAGAAAAACGCAACGACTTGCGAGCGGGCAAGACCTCGCTTAGAGGCAGTCTATGGCCAAAAAACAAAAAACCTTTCGCCCTAAACCCCGCAAACCTCGGGGCTTTCAGGATCGGGTCGGCGCTGAAATTCTAGCGGAGCAAGCGATGCTGCGCCGGATCACAGCCGTTTACGCGTCCTACGGGTTTCTGCCCCTCGAAACGCCGGCTTTTGAATATACCGATGCGTTGGGAAAATTTCTGCCCGATGTGGATCGCCCGAATAACGGGGTGTTCAGCCTGCAAGATGATGACGAGCAATGGATGTCTTTGCGCTATGACCTCACAGCGCCCCTCGCTCGCCATGTGGCCGAGCATTATGAGGGGTTGCCAAAACCCTTTCGCCGTTACCAAGTGGGCACCGTGTGGCGGAATGAAAAGCCAGGGCCAGGGCGGTTTAGAGAATTCACCCAATGCGATGCGGACACCGTCGGGGCCCCTGCGCCCCATGCCGATGCAGAGACGGTCATGATGTTTACCGACGCGGTGATGGCCGCTGGGGTAAAACAGGAAGATTTCCAGGTCCGTCTTTCCTCCCGTAAAGTCATGTCAGCCCTCCTCCAAAAAATAGGACTGGATACGGAGGATGTTGGTAAGGCGGGCACTGTGCTTCGGGCGATGGATAAATATGACCGCTTGGGGCCAGAGGGGGTGGGCTTGCTTTTAGGGAAGGGGCGCATGGATGAAAGCGGGGACTTCACAGATGGCGCACAGCTCTCTAATGGCCAATCAGACATCGTGCTTTCCTTTATGGCGGCCCAAGGGGGGACAAATGCGCAAACCCTCACCCGTTTGTCGGATTTATTATCCGATCACCCTATTGGGGCCGAGGGCCTGCAAGAATTAGAGGTAATGGCGGAAACCCTAGATGCCCTTGGGTATCACGATCATGTTAAGGTCGACCCATCCGTGGTGCGGGGCCTTGATTACTACACCGGTCCTGTTTTTGAGGCAGAGCTGACCTTCGACGTTATGAATGAGGACGGGCAGGTGGTGCAGTTTGGGTCGGTTGGTGGGGGCGGCCGATATGACGATTTGGTCAAACGCTTTAAGGGGGTCGAGGTGCCAGCGGTGGGCTGTTCCATCGGGGTGTCCCGGCTTCTCTCCGCCTTAAGGGCCAAGGGGCAGACGGAAGAGACTGTGGCTCCTGTGGTGATCTTGGCTTTGGAAGCAGATAGAATGACAGCCTATCAGCAGATGGCGGCGATCCTCCGCAAAGAAGGGGTCGCGGCAGAGGTCTATGTGGGCGGTTCGGGCATGAAAGCACAATTGAAATATGCTGATAAGCGCGGGGCGGCGGTCACCATTATTCAGGGGGAAGATGAACGGGCGCGGGGCGAAGTGACGGTTAAGGACCTTAAATTAGGGGAGAAACTGTCTAAACAGATTGAGAGCAATGAGGAATGGCGATCTGGGCAAGTGGCTCAATTTTCTGTTCCTGAAAAAGATCTGGTTCAGGCGGTCAAAAAAATCTTAAGCTAGGGGTTTTATATTAATGCTTTTGCAATTATGCGATGGGAAGAACACTGCGTTTTAAAACTTCCCTTAAAGTAAAGCTTGATTCAATCGATGCGATATTGTCCGTCCGAAGAAGAGTTTCAGATAAAAACCCTTCATAGGCTGTCAGGGTGGGTAAGACGACGCGAAGGAAATAGTCAAATTTTCCCGTCATCAGCTGACATTCCATCACCTCTGGCCGTTCATGGAGCGTCTGCTCAAAGGCACGCAGGGCATTTTCATCCTCTTTTTCAAGCTTGACCAGAATGATCACCGTGACCGGGAGGCCCACAATATCTCTATTAAGGTCGGTGCGATATCCTTTAATGACCCCCTCGGTCTCAAGCCGCCGAAGGCGCCGCAGACATGGGGTGGGGGAGAGCCCCACCTTTTCCGCCAGCTCCGCATTCGTTATCCGCGCATTATGCTGGAGATGCATCAAAATATTATGATCTATTTTATCAAGCTTCATCACCGGACCCTAAACTGACATTTATTCTATGGGGTGTATTTCCCTTTCATTCAAGCAAAGGGCGCAAGATTCTGCTAAAATCATCATAGAAAATGACTTGTCCTCAGGCCTGTCTTATGCATAGCTTGCGGTCGAATGAGCTTGCTAAAGCGAAACTGATTAAGGTGAGCTCCTCGTCTTCTGCGAAAACGCCAAAGGGACGTGATATGACAGGGCGCGCGATGGGGCATTTGTCCCCTCACCATACTCATTTTGCGCATCAGCGCCCGACCTTTGCGGCCATTGATTTGGGAACAAATAATTGTCGGCTCTTGGTGGCTGTCCCTCAAAAAACAGGTTTTCGTGTCGTGGATGCCTACTCTCAAATCGTAAGGTTGGGGGAGGGGGTAGCGGCCCATGGTCGGCTGTCCGAAGGGGCGATGGATCGCACCTTAAAAGCGCTGACCATGTGTGCGGCGAAAATGGAGAAACGGGGGGTGACCGCCAGTCGGTCTATCGCTACCCAGGCCTGTCGGGTGGCGCAAAATGGGCCTGCCTTTTTAGATCGCATCGAGAAGGAGACAGGGCTTCCCCTTGAAGTGATTAGTCCAGAGGAAGAGGCCGCTCTTTCTGTCAAAGGATGCCAAGACCTTATTGACAGCGGCGCAAAGGCGGCATTGGTGTTTGACATAGGGGGCGGGTCGACGGAGTTGTCTTGGTTAAAGGTCACCTCGCAAAATGGGCATATCAAAACAACGCTACAGGCATGGACCTCTCTGCCCTATGGGGTGGTTTCCGTGGCGGAAACCTATGGGCAAGAGGATATTGCCGCCCAAGCCTTTGATCTGCTTGCGGAGGAGGTAGCGCAGCATGTGGCACAAATCCCAGTGCCTGATTTTATTCGAGAGGCTTTTGATCAAGGACAGGCCCATTTGGTGGGCACATCGGGCACGGTGACAAGCCTTGCGGGCATCCACTTAAAGCTAGAAAAATATAATCGCCAGGCCGTAGACGGTCTATGGCTAAGCGAAAGAGATATTCAGCACACATCGACATTTTTACGGGGGTTAACCGTAGAGGCGCGTGCTCACCAATCTTGTATCGGCCAAGACAGAGCTGATCTTGTGGTGCCAGGATGCGCGATTTTAGCTGGCATTATGAAGGTTTGGCCCGCCGCCCGTATTCGCGTTGGGGATAGGGGCCTGCGGGAAGGGGTGCTGATGGAGCTTATGGAGGCGTGGCGACAATTACAGTCGGCAAAGAAATAGCTATTTTTCCATCAACTGTCCGTACCCTTTAATAGGGGTTTGATATCCCGCCAGCCGCAGTCCATGCCAAAACATTGCTTGATGGGCGGTAATGACAGGTTTTCCAAGTCTTTCTTCTAAAGGAGAAATAATAGTTGATGTTCTTAAACCTGTACAAGGAATAAATATGGATTGAGTAGAGGGATCATCCATGGAAAGGGCGGCTTGAAATATTGCTTCGGGTGTTACTTTAGCAATATCACGGTCGTCATCTAAATGAAAAGATCCTTTATCAACGACTTCAACACCATGATCTTCAATACAATTTGCCATAATCATATTAATTTCGTCAGGATAAGGTGTTAGAAAAGACGTTGCTTTTATATCTAAAGCTTTGAAGGCGGCTAAGGCGCCAATCATGGGCGAAGTTAATGCTGCATTGGGGAGATGTTCTTTCACAGACGCACTAATTTTTTCTGGCCCGATGGCAATTGTGCCAGAGGTGCAGACGTATAAAACAACATC
>JBCCMT010000092.1:0-7100 GCA_039026195.1 Pseudomonadota bacterium
CCGGAGGCATGGGAGAAATTCCTACAGCCTATTCCGGGTAATGAGCGGGATCACCTGATTTCCGCCTATTATCAGCGATTAACAAGCCCGGATAAAAGCGTTCAAATCGAAGCCGCCCAGGCCTGGGCCATTTGGGAGGGCAGCACCGTCTCCCTTCACCCCTCCCCCCAACGTATTCAAGGGTTTTCGAACGAGCATTTTGCCCATGCTTTTGCTCGGATTGAATGTCACTACTTTATCAATCGCGGCTTTTTCGAATATGACGGCTGGATTTTAGATCACGCCCATCGTCTGACGTCGATCCCCGGTATCATCGTGCAAGGCCGATATGATGTGGTCACGCCCCCCAAAACGGCCTGGCAACTTCACCGGGCGTGGCTAGGGTCGGTTTTGAATATCGTTCCCGATGCGGGACATGCCGCAGGGGAAGACGGCACCATAGCAGAGCTGGTGAAAGCCACAGATCTTTTTGCGGACCGCCAGTAGAGCTCTTTATGACGCAAAAAGCGGTGAGAGGATCGCTGCGTAGACGAGCACAGCGCCCACAAATAAAGGGCACACCCACCGCACCAAAAAGCGCCATTGTTGGAACCGCCGTTCGCTTGAAAACCCAATCTCCTCCTTAGCGGCGGAGGTGGAGACCACCCATCCGGCAAAAATAGCCGTCAGTAATCCCCCTAAGGGAAGAAGAATGTCGGCTGTTAACTTATCAACCACATCCAGCAATGTCATTCCTTCAAACAGCGGAATGAAATCGAGCGGGTACCAACTGTTAAAGAAGGTATCTTGAGCAAGGGGCACTTGAGATAAAGCGTGGCCGACGCCGATGAAAAAGGCGAGTACCCCAAGGATAAGTACGCCCACCACACGTCGTCGATCTCGCACCGCAGGGTCAATGTCGATATCCCCATCCGCCCATGCCACCGCCACCTCGAGGAGAGAGATGGCGGAAGTCAGGGCCGCAAAAAAGACCATGATGAAAAAGGCGATGGCGAAAAGGCCGCCAAGGGGAATTTGGTGAAACGCTAGGGGAAGCGTATCAAACAATAAAGCAAAGCCTGCACCTTCATTTAATCCCGCAGCGAACACGATGGGAAAAATGGCAAGCCCCGCGATCAGGGCCACAGACGTGTCCATCACCCCGATCACTTTTGCAGAACCAGGAATATCCTGGCTTTTGCTCAAGTATAAACCATAGGTCAGCATGACCGCAGAGCCTAGGCTTAAGGAGAAAAAGGCCTGTCCAATGGCTTGCAGCAAAATAGAACCATCGGCCAAGGTCTCCCCCAACCGGGCGAAGTCAGGTTTGAAAAGAAAAGAAAAAGTAGCCGCTGCATCGCCATTCACGAGGGAGAAGACCGTCAGTATCACAAGGAAAAGGAAAAAGATCGGCATTAAATATTTGGCTGCCTTCTCAATGCCGCCCTTCACCCCGCGGCTTAAAATAAACATGGTCACCCCGATGAAAATCGCGTGCATGAGGATCATTTGTTTGGGATTGGTGAGAAGCGCATCAAGCTGGCCGCTAATCTGGGCATCTGTTTTATCGATAAAAGCCGGCCCGATCAGGGCACTGACCCCCTCTTGGCCCACATTGGCTGCTAAATTGCCGATGGA
Source organism: Pseudomonadota bacterium (assembly GCA_039026195.1). GTDB lineage: Bacteria > Pseudomonadota > Alphaproteobacteria > Caulobacterales > Parvularculaceae > Parvularcula. Next base: position 1,618 of record JBCCMT010000092.1, read on the forward strand.
GATGATCACAAAATGCAAGACCCAACCGGCGAGCACCGAATAAAAAGTCACGATCAAAAAGCTAGCAATCATACCGATCCAAGCAAAACTCACCCAAAATCGAGATGCCCCTTCCGCTTTTGCCAACCGCGAAATCGCCGCCACGCAAGAGCCCCCGCCCCGCCGGCCTAAAAGAAGCTCAGCGATCAGAACCGGTAACCCAATGAACAAAATGCAAAGGATGTAAACAAGCACAAAGGCCCCGCCGCCCGTGTCCCCCGCCACATAAGGAAAGCGAACCAAATTCCCCAATCCCACCGCAGAGCCCACCGCGGCGAGAACAAATGTTGCCTTTCCGGACCAATGTTCTTGTCCGGCCCCTTCGGTTGATAGTGCCATATTATTGATTTTCCGATATAAATTTTGATTTGAGGTGAGAGATTGATCTATTAGCCGTTCTTTTACGCGTTTTTGGCATACTCCGGCAGAGATGCCAATTTATGGCATAAAAAATATGCTGTTTGGCAATAGTCCCATAGAGGGAAAGTGAGCGACATGGTTGAGAGTGCTGAAATTCTAGACGAAACCCAATTGGGGGGATTGGCTGAGGCCGCAGGTATTGAAGGGGTCAAAGCTATTCTGGAAGCTTTTTGGACGTCGACAGAAGAACTCGCCGCGGATCTCTGCCAAGCGGTGGCGGCAAATGATATCGACAACACGGCTAAACTTGGCCATGCGATTAAAGGGTCGTCCGCGAATCTCGGGGCCTCTCTTATGGCCAATCGCGCAACCGTGATTGAGACGGCCGCGAAAGCGGAAGACATGAACCAGGTCAAAACTGAGCTTAGTCAGTTCGCCGATGATATCGCCAAAACACGCCAGGCGATGGATGCTCTTCTCGCCCGGTATGACTGAGCAAGGCTGATTTAGAGCATCAGACTTTCCATTTGAAAAAAAGTCCTTCATCATCCTGAGGAGCCACCGTTTGCCCTGAGGGTTGATTGGGAAGGGACCCAATCAACGAATCCGGAAGGCGGCGACACGAAGGGGTGGCGTCTCGAAGGACGAGGAAATCATTCAAGCAGATCGCAATTTCTAACTAATAAGTATAATAACTTATTCTCAGCGCCAGCCGGTTTTTCGCAACGTGTCTTGATGGCGGTGGATCCAGGTACACATCACAAGTCCCCATCCCGCCATCATGGCCAGCATGACCGTGCCGCCATAGGAGACGAGCGGGAGAGGAACGCCCACCACCGGCGCCAATCCCATCACCATGCCTGTGTTGATCAGCACATAGCTGACAAAAGTGATGGCAATGCCCATGGAGAGGAGCCTGCCAAAATGACTTTTGGCGGACATGGCAATGCGGGTGCCCAAAAAGAAGGTAAAGAAATAAAGGGCGAGAAGGCCAAGGGTACCGATCAACCCAAACTCTTCACCAAAGACAGTGAAAATAAAGTCCGTATGCTTCTCAGGCAGAAAACCAAGCTGGCTTTGGGTGGCTTCCATAAAGCCTTTCCCCTCCACCCCGCCGGACCCAATGGCGATTTTCGATTGGTTCGGGTGGAAATTCGCGCCAAGTGGGTCCCATGTCGGGTCTAGAAAAGCAGTCACCCGTTTGATCTGATAGGACTTTAAAAGCCCCGTTTGAATGGCCGTCGCAATGGCTGCCAGCCCCCCAAAGAGGCCCAATACCAACCACCGCCAAGACAGGCCTGCCAACAAAACCACAGAGATGCCTGAGACACCTAGCAGCAAAGCCGTCCCCAAATCCGGTTGGATAAAGACAAGTCCCACGGGCACTCCAATCATCACCATGGGCGGGATGAGCCCAAAAATATGGGAGACCTTTTTATATTCAAGCCCATGGTAATAGCGCGCCAGGGCCATGACCAAGGCGACTTTCATCAGCTCAGAGGGCTGAATTTGCATTCCCGGGAAATTGATCCATCGCTGGGCCCCGTTGTTGGTAACGCCGATAATGGGCACCAAAACGAGGAGGATCAATACCGCGCCATAAATAGGATAGGCCGCTGACAGCCAAATCCGCAAAGGCGTGACGGCAATGGCTAGTAAAATGATGGCGGCAAAGGCAAACCTAATCAGATGACGGATCGCATAGGGGTCCCAGCTGCCCTGCTGTACAGAATAAAGGGTCATGACCCCAATTCCGCCAATGGCACCGAGGAGCAAAAGCAAAAGAATGTGAAGACGGCCCAACCGTCCCCTTAACCCCAATTGACGTTCCGGCAACAGAATGGTGGAGGACATTAAAACTCGTCCCCCTTTAGGGCGAAGCGTTCACTCTTCGCTGGTTGGCCTGGCACCCAAAGCTTATCCTTTGAAATCCCAAGGGGGTCTTTTTCCATCACCTTACGCATGATATCCCGCGCTCGGGGACCTGCGGATTTTGACCCTGACCCCCCATGTTCCACCACGACGGAACAGGCATAACGAGGGTTGTCATAGGGCGCAAAGGCCACAAACAAGGCATGGTCCCGCTGGTGCCACGGCAAATCTTGGTTTTTAATCACTTTCCCCGTCACAGGATCAGTCTGTAGGCTGCGGACTTGGGACGTTCCTGTTTTCCCCGCCATGCGGAAGTCAGGCATCAAAGAGGACCGCGCAGCAGTACCCCATTGGTTGACCACCGCATCCATCCCGTCCCGAATGGTTTGAAGATGCTCAGGCTTGGTTTTCACCATGGGAAAACGGGCCGGCTCGAAAAGGGCATCCCCTTCTCCCCTCACCAGCCGCGGCACTACCTCTCGGCCTGTGGCCAAACGCGCGGTCATGACCGCTAATTGCAGAGGGGTTGAGGTGACAGACCCCTGTCCAATGGCAACAGAAAGGGTTTCGCCGGGGAACCAAGTTTGATTATCTGGGTTCGTCCGATAATAATTCCGCTTCCATTCCCGATCAGGGACGGTGCCGGCCACCTCCCCCCGAATGCCGAGGTCATATTTTTGCCCCAGGCCATAGCGGCGGGCCACATCGGCGATATGGTCAATGTCAACGCGTGTGGCCAATTGCCAAAAATAAACATCGCAAGAATGTTTAATGGCATCAATCATATTCATGGAGCCATGGCCCGTCCGCTTCCAACAATTAAAGCGGCGGCGGCCATAATGCATCCCGCCACTACAATGAAAGCGGGTGTTCGGATCAATCCCTGCTTCTTCAGCGGCAATGGCGGTGAGCAGTTTAAAGGTAGACCCCGGCGGATATGCCCCCGCCAGCGGCTTACATAATAAAGGGTTGAGGGGGGAGGATTTAAGCGCCCGCAAAGATTGCGCATCAATCCGGCGGGCAAAATCATTCGGATTAAAAGAAGGGGTGGAGGCCATCACAAGGACATCCCCACTGATCGCGTCCATCACCACCGCCGATGCACTGACAGGGTGGGGCTCCTCCGTTCCGTCAGGATATTCTGTATAGTCTGAGCCCAGAATATTATGGGCGTGGCGCTGAAGTTCTGCATCCAAGGTCAGGCCAAGCGCCTTTCCTTGGGTTGCCTCATCACCTTTATTCTCATATTCATCAATGACGCGTCCGGCGGCATTGATTTCAACGGTTTTTGACCCCGCAACCCCGCGCAGCTCTTCATCATGGGTGGCTTCTAACCCCAATTTCCCCATTTTGAACCCCGGCTGAAGGTAAAGCCGTCGCTCCGCCTCATCTTCTGCCCGCTGAAGGTCCCGCTGCTCTGCGGCCCCCACATGCCCCACCACAGGGGCCACCACTGTGCCATCAGGGTAATATCGCGTTGCCCCTACTTCAGAGGCAATGCCCTCTAGCCGCGGGGCGTGAAATTTAACGGCCGAAAACTCGTCCCAGCTTAGATTGTCAATCACCTCAATGGGGGTGAAGGGCTGGTTTTGTTTTTCTTGGATTTCCCGCAAAAGACGGTTCCGCTGCGCGTCGGTCAGCGGGATAATCTGCTCAAGATCAGCAATGGTTTTCGGAATATTTTTGGTGTTCTCAGGGACGATCAACACACGGAAATTTTGCCGGTTAGACGCGATGATATGTCCATAGCGATCTAGAATTTCGCCCCGCAAGGGCACCACAATCCGCTGCTTAAACCGGTTATCATCAGCTTTGGCTTGAAACTCATTATATCGGCGGACTTGCAAATCATATAATCGCGCCGCGACCCCGCCGAAGAGGAGAAACACCCCGCCCACCCCGATGGTGGCTCGGCGGGTGAAGGTCACGTGGCGCTGGGTATCAAAGGGTTCAACTTTCATCCTGCCTCCCCCCGTTCAGCGCGCTGGGCGGCGGCTCTTATTTTCAGTGAAAAGAACAAAAAAGAGGCGGCCGGGTAAAGAAGAATGGTCAACACCGTTTGGGTAACTAAAGGCATCAGGGGCATCCATCGCCCGCCCAGTAAGGATTGCTCTAGCCAATATAGGGTGATGACAGAAAGAGTGGCCAGGGCGAAGGCCAGCCAGATGACCCGCCCCACACGGCCATTAAGATATTCTCGTTGAGTGTAAACAAGATATTGCATTGCCAAGTAAACCGACGCCCACAACCCAAAACTACCGCCATATAGAAGATCATGAAGAAGCCCTAAGGCGAAAACCACGGGCGCCGATAGGGCATTGGGTTCATAAACGCTGTAGAGGAAAACAATCATCAGCGGAAAAAAGGGGGTGGGCCAGCTCCGGTCATACCAAGAGCATCTTGATACCTTCGCGGACCTTGGTGCGCAGCTGATCGCGATCAGCCCCGAATCGCCCGACGTGACGGCGGACAGCGAAGAGGCCGCGGGGTACGAGTTTCACGTGCTGAGTGACCCTGGCAACGAGGCGGCCGACGCTTTCGGCATCCGCTACCGCCTTCCCGACGAACTGATTAGCGCGTTCGAAGGTCGGCTCGACCTGGCAGAGCGCAACGGCGACGGATCGTGGACCCTTCCGCTCGGAGCGACGTACGTCATCAACCCACAGGGAGAGATCATCTACGCGTTTCTCGACGCGGACTACAGAACCCGAGCCGAGCCGGCGGACATCATCGCTGCCCTCCGCTCGGCCGACCGGCCGGGATAAGCGGCCCTTCGACATGCCCCTCACCTGCCCGGCGGAGAACCGCCGGGCGACCCGAGACCGGCGCCGTGATGCGGCGTCGGTCTTGTTTTTGGGCCGCGGTCGCGGCGGAGTCCGCGTGTTCATATCCTGAGCGACCATGGCGTCGATCACTCTGAGCGAGATCTGGAAGTCGTACGACGAGACATCGCACGCGGTCCGCGGGGTGACGCTCGAGATCGCCGACGGCGAGTTTCTGGTGCTGGTCGGGCCTTCGGGCTGCGGCAAGTCGACGACGCTCCGGATGATCGCGGGTCTCGAAGACGCGACGCGGGGCTCGGTGCGGATCGCCGATCGCGACGTGACCCGCGAGCACCCGCGGGATCGGGACATCGCCATGGTCTTCCAGAACTACGCGCTCTACCCGCACATGAGTGTCTATCGCAACATGTCGTTTGCGCTGAAGATGCG
>JBCCMT010000093.1:0-7080 GCA_039026195.1 Pseudomonadota bacterium
ATCAAGCTCAGCTCCTTAAAAGTAAGCTTGAATCACCTTTTGGCTAGTTTGTGAATCCTGAATCTCAACAAGCCCTAGAGCAAACTGCCGATGCAGACTTAAGGCAGTTTGCTCTAGACCCCGCTCATCTTTATCCTAGACCGCTCATCCCCGCGTTTATATTCGTCCACTCATCCCCGCGGATGCGGGGATCTCATGATCCTTATACCGTAAAATCTGATGGAGATCCCGGCCTTCCGCTTCGCTTCAGCCGGGATGAGCGGAAATGTGAGGTTAGTCCCTCACTCCGCTGCAGCAGAGTAGGGCGTTTCTTCTTCAGGCATATTTGCTGCTGGTGAAGGTTGTTTTTTCGGAAAGAAACGCTGTTTTACCCAGTCAATATTACTTTTCATCCGTTCACTTATCACCGCGGGTGCAGCTAGCAAGACGGGCGTTAAGACCAGTGTCAGCAAGGTGGAAAACGCCAGCCCGTAAACAATGGCAGAGGAGAGGAGCACCCACCAGTCGGAGGTTTCATTCCCAATGCCAATGGTGGCGGCGGCAAAATCAATGTCGATCTCAAACACCATGGGGAGGAGGCCGATAATTGTTGTAATGGTCGTTAGCAAGACCGGCCGCAATCGCTGGGCCGCTGTCCGCACCACGGCATCACGAATATCAAGTCCTGTCTTCCGTAAATTGTGGAAAGTGTCGATCAAGACAATATTATTGTTCACCACAATCCCCGCCAGGGCGACAATCCCCACCCCGGTCATGATGACAGAGATATACTGACCACTTAGGGCAATGCCCAATAGGACCCCAAAGACAGAAAGGATCACAGCGGACAATGTCAGAAGAGAATGGTAGAAATTGTTGAACTGCAACAGCAAAATCACGCCAATCATGAACATCGCTGCGGTCATGGCCGCTTGGAAAAAGCTGGAGGCCGCATCGCGATCTTCCGCTGCGCCGCGGAGTTTCCACTGAACGCCTGAGCCCACTTGTTCCGCTAAGACACCCGTTTCCAACCAGTCATTGATGACTTTGGTGGCCAAGTCCTGACTGACCTCATGACCCGCCGTCTGGGTATTGGCGTTGGCATTGATATCCATAATCCGGCGGGCATCGCGCCGCATGATGTTACTCACCTGCTGTTGGGGTTGCCGCACCGTAAAGTTCGTCAGCGGTACATTCCCTAAGGGCGTGGTGATATTGATGAGCGATAGCTGCTCAATAGATCGGGCATCAGCCGGATAGCGGAGGCGGATATCGAGCTCCTCATCGGAATCATCTGGGCGATAGGTGCCGACGATCAACCCTTCGGTCACCAATTGGATGGCGGACCCCACGTCAGAAACGGTGAGGCCATAGCGCCCCGCTTCAGCGCGGTCGACCACCATTTCCCATTCAATACCGGGGAGGGGTTGGTTATCTTCAATATCCATGAAGGTGGGGACATCAAGCCCCGCCACGGCCACGGTACTTTGTTCCATGAACTCGCGGACCAGCCTCGCGCCTTCCATCGCTTGGGTGAAATCTGCGGCCGTCAGCTCCACCTGCACATCTTTGCCGATTTGTGGACCTTGTTCGGGTTGACGAACCTCCACCACCACGCCGGGCACGCTGGCGGTACGGTCGCGAAGCTCCTCAAGCACGACGGAGCTATGTTCCCGATCCTGATACGGAATAAGATCAAGATTGATCTGTGCGATACTTTCTGCGGTGGCGTTACGGTCCCGCGAAATGGCAGGACCGGTTTGAAGATAGATATATTCAATGGCCGGATGGTCCTGAATGCGCTCTTGCACCTCCATGCTGACTTGCAAAATGTCTTGCTCCGACATATTTCCGCGCCCCTGGACAAGGACCAAAACTTGTTCGCTATCGTTGCGGATGAAATATTCCACCTCTGTGCCGGAGCCAGCAAAAATCTTCTGGCACATCACCACCGCGAAGAGGGCGAAAAGCGTTACTTTGACAGGGTGCTCCACAAGTCTTTGAATAAACCGCGCATAGCTGCCCGTGGGGCCGTCAAGGGTTGTGGGGTCGGTGTTATCTAAGTCGATCCGCTCCCGACCTTCGCCTTGGCCCTTCAAGTTAAAGCGTTTTTTAAGTCCCTCCGGAATAGCGAAGGACGCCCCAATGATGGGCAAGAAAATCAGCGCCACAAATAAAGAAGAGGTCAGGATAAGGATAAGGGTGATGGGGATCCACTTCATGAATTCGCCATCCACCGAGTCCCAAAATAGGAAGGGCACAAAGGCCGCCAAGGTGGTCGCGGTGGAGGCGGTAATGGGCCAAAACATCCGTTTGGATGCGCCCATAAAGGCCTCTCGCCGGGGCACGCCTTCTGACATGCGTCGGTCAGCCAGCTCCACAATCACAATGGCCCCGTCCACCAGCATCCCCACGGATAACACCATGGAGAACATAATCATCATATTCAGCGTAAAGCCAAAAACCCCAATGAGGAACAGCCCAATCAAGAAAGAAGAGGGGATGGCAATCCCCACCAGAACAGCGGACCGTAGGCCCAAAGCTGCCACAACCACAATCATCACCAAGATAATCGCTAAGCTGATAGATGCAGTTAAGCTTGAGAAGACAGACGCGACCAGGGTCGATTGATCCCCCACAAACGCAACCTCAATCGTGCTGGGCCAGCCTTCGGCCATTCGCAAAGCTTCGGCGCGCACCACCTCCGTCACATTGATAAGATTAGCCCCTGTCCGTTTGGCGATGTTGAGCCCAATGGCCGCTTCCCCATTAAAGCGGGCGTAGCCATCCGCATCCTCAAAGGTTCGCCGCACATCCGCCACGTCCCCTAGGGTGATAAGGTTTTGGGCGTCAGCACGCAAAGGAATGGTCTCAATATCCGTCAGACTTTTAAACAGACCTGGGACCTTCACCGCGTAACTGCCGTCGGCGAACCGCATATTCCCCGCTGTGACCAGCGCATTGTTCCGCTGAATAGCAGCGGCAATTTCATTGGGGGTTAGGCCGTAATTCTCCATCGCCTCGGGCGAGATGATGATTTCCGCCACCTCATCCCTGGCCCCAGCCAAGTTGACCTCCAACACCCCGGGGAGGGCGGCGAGCTGGTCCTCTAAGCTTTTTGCCGCCTTAAAAAGCGCGCGTTCAGGCACATCACCGGACAGCACAACGGTGACCACAGGGAAGAGCTGTTGCGCATTTAACTCTTCAACAATGGGTTCTTTGGCTTCTAAAGGATATTCCGCCTTCGCCCGATCCACCGCCTCGCGCACATCTAAGACCGCTTGATCCATATCTAAGGTAGGCTCAAACTCCAAACGGATTTCACCGGCGCCATCAAAGGCGTTTGAATCCATCTGTACCAAGCCTTCTAAGGATTGAAGCTCCGTCTCTGTCGGCCGAATGAGAAGCCGTTCCGCATCCTCTGGCGAGACACCGGGAAGGGGGAGGATAATTTGTACGAAGGGAAGGGGGATGTCGGGGTCAGACTCTCGGGGCGCATTTATATAACTGCTGATACCCAACATGGCCATGACCACTAGGGCGAGCATGGCCACCTTGGCCCGATTAAAAGCAGCATCCACCAGGCCGGTGAGCCCGCCCCCTTGGTTCTCACCCTCTAGCTCTTTTGTGTCCGTGTCTTCTGCGCTCGACATGGCTTACCCTTTTTCCGTGAAGGCAACGCTTGCCCCAGCGCTCACATAATCTTGACCCCGAATAATGACTTGCGCATTTTGGCTTAACCCATTCACATAGGCGCCGTCATTGGTCTCTGTGATCAGGGTGACGGGAATAAAATCCACCTCCCCATGGCTTTCATCCGTCTGCTGGGCAATCACCCGCACGCCCAGTCTGCCATCGTCATGAAAAACAAGGGCATTGCGCGGAATAAGAGAAGCTTCACGGTTCCCCGCCACAATTGTCGCCTGCGCGTTCAGCCCATCTGAAAGCCTCGCCTCATTTTGGGTAATAAGCTCCACCCGAAAGGCGCGGGTCCGCAAGTCTGCCACATCGGAGACAAAGCTGACCCGGGCGGGCATGGCGGCTCGGCCTTCAATCTCAATGGTGGCCTGGTCCCCCATGGTGAGGAGTTCTGCCTCTTGGGCAGGGACGCCGCCCGCCACAATAATACGGCTGAGATCAGCAAGTACGGCACAGGCCCCGCCGCTGCTCAACACATCCCCCGGTTCCACTAAGGTTTCAGCAACCAGACCCTCAAAGGGGGCTTTGATTTCGACATTTTGTAACTCCTGACGGGCCTGGGTCACCCGCGCACGGGCCGCGTCCCGAGCGGCGGTGACGGTGCGCAAGGCTGTTTCTGCGGCGAAGCCTTCTTCAAATAAGCGGCTTGTGGCTTGGAAATCTGTTTCTGCTTTGACCAAGGCCGCATTTGCTTCCTCCACAAGGGCAGCCCGGCTGTCGGTGTTTAACCGACACAGCACATCGCCCCGCTGGACCATTTGCCCCTCTTCAGCTTGAAGTTCGGCCACTTGCCCAGGGGTTTCCGCACGCACGGTGACCCGACGGCCCGCCTCTGTACGGCCCCGCATGGTGACCGTTACATCACGCACCTCCGAGGAAACCCGTTGGGTGAGCACAATAAAAGGCGGACGCGTTTTGACTTCATCATCTGAAGACGCATTGCTGTCTCCGCCGAAAATGGTCCCCACCGCAAAATAGGTGACCACACAGCCAAGGATAATCAGCGCCGTTGTATAGGAAACAGGCAGTTTAAAACGCGGGGAAGATGTTGAATCACGCACAATGACAAGCCTTTGTTATTCACAAATCTTGTAAATCCCTATCACGATAAAGTTAAATTTTATAGCCTCATAGAAGCATGATGTGCAGTGCGGGAAGAATTTGTAAAATAGAGGTTTTTCGTCTCAAGGTTGTGTCGAACCCCTGTTCTCGGCAAGCCGTTCGACATGGTCTTCTTGTGAAGGGCCGTTCTTCTTCAAGGTCGCCGATATCTTTTGAGGGACAGGGTCCCACTTTAATCCCTTACAAATTAGGCCGATACATCCTTTGACCTGAAGTTGACCCTGCTCCAACACCTTGAGGTGGGATCTATAGGTTTTGCCATTCTCAGGGTTATAGATAGAGCCGTTTTGCCAGCCCGCATCGCTTTTCTCAAATCCTTCGAGTAAAATCATGCCCAAAATGGGACGTTCACGGAGGCTTTCATCTTGATTGTGAACATCTTTCGCCCCCATATCGCCTTTTGGGTCTGGTTCTATCCAGGCAACGCGGCCGCAGGGGGTTCGGTTACCACAATCATAGATATCAATGATGCTGTCATGATTGGGGGTGAACCATTGGCCGAATACCGCCTGGGGGCCATTATTTTGTATCTCCGATGTTTTTATCGTCTCGATATTTGCCGCGCTCAGAAGAGTGACCGCCCCCACAATCCCCAAAACAGATATTTCAACCATGATGATTTCCCAAGACCTGTTATCAATCCTACCGACGTTACGTTAACGACAGCTTGTGACCGTGCGCAATATCTAACTGAGACAGCCCAAAGGAAAGGTAAACAAAATAGGCTTTTTGAACCACGAACATGACTACCCAACCGCGCCAAAATGGTTCGCAATCCCAACACTTACATGGTGTATGAGAGTGGAAAGCTCTTCTAATTCCTCAATCACCGTTCTTTCAACCCGAAGGGATGTCGCTTGGGCGGGGGTGGGGTAGGTCGCCTCCTCTTCAAGGCCGATTGTCTGCATATCAAACCCATCGGGCGCAAAGGCGTCCTTCAAAATATCAATGGCGCGATCAATATCCAAACTGAAAACCGCTTCCAGCACCGCCTCCCGGGAATAAGAACCGCCCGGCGTGAATGTGGGCAAGTCCGCTGCCATCAAGAATAAGCGCTGGATCAGGGTAAGGCGCACCACGTGGAGGAGGTCTAGCATGGGGTCTGTGTGACCTGACCCCTCTTGGGCCTCAAACCCCATATCATTCAGCGCTCGCGAGAGAGCAAGACTATCCGACCTTAGACGTGCGGCGAGTTGCAGGCCGGCAAAATACCGCCCGTCTTCCGATAGATGCTCTGCCAGCGCAGCACAGGCACGTTCAAGCTGCGGTTCCTCCCCCGAAATGGGCCGGGTCGCCCAAAAAGAGCCGTCATAGAGTTTCATATACGCAATGAATGTCTTCATGTCGGAGCCCTGCCGTGCACGGTCCACCAATCGCATCACACGATCAAAACGATCAGAGCTATGACGAAGACTGCGAAAGGCATCAGGTTCCACCGCAATGGCGTTGCCCACACCGCCTAAGATATTCGCTAAAAACCCCATTTGCTGCAGAATACCATTATGGGGAATAGCGCGAATACGGCGTAGGCTTGTTTCTTCATCCGCCTTACTATCAAATTGCCGCCGCGATTTTCGGGACCCCGTGGCGGGAAGAAGGGATAGGCCCATGGCCCCCAAGGCCACATTATAGGCTGGGTCTTGGAAAAGTGTTTCTTGTCGTCGCTTAATGGAATTAAAAAAATCAAGGCTCGCACTTGTTTCTTGATAAAAGGGGTCAGGTGTTTGCGAAATCTCACCTGCTTTAGGATCAGCGGACAGAATGCCCGCAATGGTCTTTTCAGCAAGGGGCAGGGTGGTGAACCAAACATATCCATCCCCGCCTTGAAAACTTTGCTCATGACGCAAGTGAATATGTCGGCGCCGAAATTCATGTCTTGCCCAAGGGGAGAGAGCATAAAGACAACGGTCAACAATTCCCCCTGGGTGCCCGCCGCGCCCCATGCTTTCTCCGTGGGTATCGTAAATAATAGCCTCTAAATGCGTAAGATTGTGACGCTCCATTTCATCGGCCAGTTGGCCATGAAGCCGCTCAATCGCCAGGGCAGCGGGCACTTGCCCCATAAACCGTCCGGCATCGGAGAACCCCGTTTCAATGGCAATGAAACCTCTTTTCTCAATATGTTGACGATAGGTAGATTGACTAAGTAGCATATCTAAAATACGCCGCCCCCGATCAAGGCTGAGGGCTGTTTCAAATAGGGGGCAAATGTCAACTTTGTGATCGACACCAAAAAGCTTTGCTTGGTAAAGGGCAGCCATGATGGTGACAGCATTTTCG